>JAQGIX010000227.1 GCA_028290925.1 Phenylobacterium sp.
CAACGTCGCCTCGGACGTCTTCGTGCAGGACGCCTGGGCGCGCGGCCAGTCCCTGTGCGTCCACGGCTGGGTCTATTCCATCGAGAACGGCCTGGTGACCGACCTGGGCGTCAACGTCGGTGGGCCGGAGGATCTGGCGGAGCTGGTCTGATTCCGTGACGCGCAGCCGGACGGAAAAGTGGCTTCCACTTTTCCTGGCTGTCGCTGCTACGCCAGCTTGATCTCGCGCAGCCGCTCCTGGAGGTACTCGTCGGCGGTGATCGGCTGCGGGTAGCGGTCGGGGTGCTGGGCGTCGACGCAGTTCGGCAGCGTCCTGATCAGGTAGTCCGAGTTGAAGTGCAGGAAAAACGGCGTGGAGTAGCGCGGGAAGCCCCGCCGCTCCGGGGCCGGGTTGACCACCCGGTGCGTCGTCGACGGCAGCTTGTCGTTGGTCAGCCGCTGCAGCATGTCGCCGATGTTGCAGACCAGCGAGCCGGGCGGCGGATTGATCGGCAGCCAGGTCCCGTCCTTCTCCCTGACCTCCAGCCCGGCCTCCTCGGCGCCGAGCAGCAGGGTAATGACGTTGATGTCCTCGTGCGCCGCGGCGCGGATGTGCGGGCCGTCCTTGGGCACCGGCGGATAGTGCAGCAGGCGCAGGATCGAGTTGCCCTCGGCCACCGTGGCGTCGAAGAAATGGCGCTCCTGGCCCAGCCAGGTCGCCACGGCCTCCAGCACCTTCAGGCCCATGGCGTCCAGCGCGCCGTAGAGCCAGCCCACGGCCGCATGGAACTCCGCCACGTCGGCGTCGGGCCAGACGTTGTCGGGCATGTGGGTGCGGTAGCGGTGGCCGGGGGGCAGGTTCCGGCCGACGTGCCAGAATTCCTTCAGGTCGTGGTGGGTCTCGCCCTTGGCGGTCTCGACGCCGAACGGCGTGTAGCCGCGCTGGCCCGACACCGACAGCTTGTACTTGCGCTTCACCTCGTCCGGCAGGGCGAAGAACCGCTTGGCGGCGGCCAGCGCCGCCTCGATCTTCGGATCGGCGAGCCCATGGTCGGAGATCACCGCGAAGCCGTAGCGCGCGAAGCTGTCGCCCAGCGCCCTTGAGAAGCCCTCGAAGTCGCGGCTGAACGCCTGGAACGAGACGGGCGCGATGGTGCGCGGCAGGGTAGGGGCCTGGCTCATGGCCGCATTCCTACACCCGGACCCGGAACGGCTCCAACCGCCGGAAATTTGCACAAGACCGCCTCTAGTGTTGGCTTTTCGCGCGAGGCCCGTTCTCAAATCCGGACCCGCGGCTTAAAGAGCGCCCATGGCGAACAAGCTGACAACGACCGCAGACGAGGCCCTGGCGGGCGTGCTCGTCGACGGCATGACCATCATGGCCGGCGGCTTCGGCCTCTGCGGCATCCCGGAGAACCTGATCGCGGCGATCCGCGCCTCGGGGGTCAAGGACCTGACCGTGATCTCCAACAACTGCGGGATCGACGACTTCGGCCTCGGCATCCTGCTGGCCGGCGGGCAGATCCGGAAGATGATCTCCAGCTACGTCGGCGAGAACAAGCTGTTCGCCGAGCTCTATCTCTCCGGCAAGCTGGAGCTGGAGTTCAATCCGCAGGGCACTCTGGCCGAGCGCATCCGGGCCGGCGGCGCGGGCATCCCGGCCTTCTTCACCAGGACCGGGGTCGGCACCCTGGTGGCCGAGGGCAAGGAGGTCCGCGAGTTCGAGGGCGAGCTCTATGTGATGGAGCGCGGCCTCACCGCCGACCTGTCCATCATCAAGGCCTGGAAGGGCGACGCGGCCGGCAACCTCGCCTATCGGCGCACGGCGCGGAACTTCAACCCGATGATGGCCACGGCCGGCCGGGTGACGATCGCCGAGGTGGAGCAAGTGGTTGAGGTGGGCGCGATCGATCCCGACAACATCCACACGCCCGGCATCTACGTCGATCGGGTGCTGAAGGGCGCGGTGTTCGAGAAGCGTATCGAGCAGCTCACCACCCGGCCGAAACAGGCCGTCGCCGCCGCCGCCGGGGAGGAAGTCTAATGGCCTGGACGCGTGAACAGATGGCCGCCCGCGCCGCGCTCGAGCTGCGCGACGGCTTCTACGTCAACCTCGGCATCGGCATCCCGACCCTGGTGGCCAACTACATCCCGCCCGGCGTCTCGGTGACCCTGCAGAGCGAGAACGGCATGCTGGGCATGGGGCCCTTCCCCTACGAGGGCGAGGCCGACCCCGACCTGATCAACGCCGGCAAGCAGACCATCACCCAGCTGGCCAGCTCATCGTATTTCTCATCCGCCGACAGCTTCGCCATGATCCGCGGCGGCCACATCGACCTGTCGATCCTGGGGGCCATGCAGGTGAGCCCCAAGGGCGACCTCGCCAACTGGATGGTGCCCGGCAAGATGGTCAAGGGCATGGGCGGGGCCATGGACCTAGTGGCCGGCGTCAAGCGCGTGGTCATCGTCATGGAGCATGTGGAGAAGTCGGGGGCTCCGAAGCTGGTCAGGGAATGCTCCCTGCCGCTCACCGGCCAGAGCGTGGTGGACCTGATCGTCACCGATCTCGGGGTCTTCGACGCCAGCCGGGGCAAGAGCCCGCTGACCCTGCTGGAGCTGGCGCCCGGCGTCACCCTCGACGAGGTCAAGGCCAAGACCGAGCCAAGCTTCGAAATCGCGAAGAGCCTGGCGCCGGCGTAGGGCGGGCGGCCTCGCGAAGAGATCACGGCCGGGCCGCGACATAAAAATATCCGAAAACCGCGGTAATCGCCCGACCCGACCCCCGCGAATTGGCGCTTGAGCCCTGGCGGTGGCAGGATCGAGGCCGGAGGAGCCGCATGACCAAGACCCAGACCACCCTCGCGGCCGCCGCCATGCTGGCGCTTGCCGCGGGCGCCGCCGCAGCCGCTGACAAGCCCGCCGACGCCCAGAATGGCAAGGAGAAGTGCTACGGGGTCGCCAAGGCCGGCCAGAACGCCTGCATGGCCGGGCCTGGCACGTCCTGCGCCGGCACCTCCAAGATCGACTACGACGGCAAGGCCTGGATGGAGGTCCCGAAGGGGACCTGCGTCACCATCCAGACGCCGAAGGGGCCGGGGTCGCTGACGCCCAAGGCCTGATGGAGACTCCATGCGCCAGGGCCTGACCGCCGGCCTCAGCCTGAAGCCGCCCCATGTCGCCGAGGCGGTCGCGGCGCGGGCCGAGGGGCTATGGTTCGAGGTCCATCCGGAAAACTACATGGCCGCCGGCGGCCCCCGGCTGGCGGGCCTCGCCGCCGTGGCCGAGCGCTGGCCGATCTCCTTGCACGGCGTGGGTCTCTCGCTGGCGGGGGACGCGCCGCCCGACCCGGACCATCTGGCGGCGCTCAAGCGGCTGGTCGACCGCTTCCAGCCGGCCCTGGTCTCCGAGCACCTGGCCTGGTCGCGCCACGGAGCAACCTGGCTGCCCGACCTGCTGCCCTTTCCGCGCAGCCGCGCCGCGCTGGACCGCATCGCCGACAATGTCGCGCGGTTGCAGGACGCCCTTGGGCGGCCCGTGCTCATCGAAAACCCGGCGCTCTACCTGACGCTGACCGGCCACGAGCTCAGCGAGACCGACTTGCTCATCGAGCTGGTCCGCCGGACCGGCTGCGGCCTGCTGGTGGACGTCAACAACGCCTACGTCAGCGGCCATAACCTCGGCTATTCGGCCGAGGCCTACCTCGACGCCCTGCCGGCCGAGGCCGTCGGCGAGATCCACCTGGCGGGCCACGCCGCCGATCCGCGGCTCGGCGGCGAACTGCTGATCGACAGCCACGACGCCCCCGTCGCGGCCTCCGTCTGGCGGCTCTACGCGCGGCTGATCGCCCGCATCGGCCCGCGGCCCACGCTCATCGAGCGCGACGACAAGCTGCCGGCCTTCGCGGCCCTGATGGCCGAGCGCGACCGCGCGCATGGCATCCTCACCCGACAGCTCGCCCCAGAGATGGACCATGTCTGAGCTGGCGCGCTTCCAGACCGCCTTCGCCGAGGCCCTGACCGGCGATGTCGCGGCGCTCGCGCCGTGGAGCGGCGGCCCTGACGCCGCGCCGCGCCTCTCCGTCTACCGCAACACCGTCGCCAAGGGCTGCGCCGACGCCGTCGCCGCCCAGTTCCCGACCCTTGTCCGCGTGGTCGGCGAGGCCTGGCTGCGCGACGCCGCGGTGCTGTTCGCCCGCGCCCATCCGCCGGCGAGCCCGCGTCTCGCGGACTACGGCGCGGCCTTCCCGGACTGGCTCGCCGCCTTCCCGCCGGCCGCTGACCTCCCATGGCTGCCGGGGCTGGCGCGCCTCGACTGGGCCTGGAGCGAGGCGCTGTTCGCCGCCGACCAGCCGCCGCTCCTAGCCGACGACTTCGCCCGGCTCGCGCCGGACGCCTACGCCAGCCTCGCCGCAGACCTGCATCCGGCCGCGCGCCTCCTCTGGTTCGCCGATGGAACACCCAGCCTATGGCGCGCCCTGCAGGGCGAGGCGGCGCCCGCCGAGGCCGAGCTTTCGCCGGAGCCCCAGGGCCTGCTGGTCACCCGCCCCGACCTGGAGGCGCGCCACCAGCTTTTGAGCCGCGGCGCCTTCGCCTTCCTGGAGGCCTGCCGACGCGGGCTCAGCCTGGCCGCCGCCGGCGAGGCCGCGCTGCAGGCCGAACCCGACCTGCCCCTTGCGGCGACCTTCGCCGACCTGATCGCCGCCGGCGCCTTCGCGCGTCTGCGGCCCCCAGCTTCCCCATGAGAGCCCGACGCCCATGAACAACCGTCTCTTCGCCGCGGTCGCCGCGGCCGCCGTCTTCGCCGCCCAGGCCGCGCCGGCCGCCGAGGCGCTGAAGACCGCCGTCTTCGCCGGCGGCTGCTTCTGGGGGGTGCAAGGCGTGTTCCAGCACACCAAGGGGGTGCTGGGCGCCGTCTCGGGCTACGCCGGCGGCGACAAGAGCACCGCGCAGTACGACACCGTGAGCGGCGGCCGCACCGGCCATGCCGAGTCGGTGCAGGTCACCTTCGACCCGGCCGAGGTCAGCTACGGCAAGCTGCTGCAGATTTTCTTCTCGGTGGCGCACAACCCCACCGAGCTGAACCGCCCGGGCCCGGACAGCGGCACGCAATACCGCTCGGCGCT
>JAQGIX010000292.1 GCA_028290925.1 Phenylobacterium sp.
AGCAGTCGGTGACGCGGGTTGCGATGCTGCAGCGACGGATCGCGCGGCGCCTCCCCTCACCCCACCCTCTCCCCGCTTGCGGCGAGAGGCGAAGGGCTCACCCAACCCAGTGCGCCCGCACGCCCAGCTGATCCAGCCGGGCGAACAGGCGCTGCACGTTGGCCAGGTTCTCGCTGAGCAGGATCGCGATCTGCGGGTGGGCCGCCTGCGGCGCCGTGGCGGTGACCCCCCAGCGGCTGCGGCGGCAGAAGCCGCGGTCCTCCAGGGCGAACAGGTGGCGGCGCGTGGTCTCCCGCGGCAGGCCCAGGCGCTGGGCGAGCGGCAGGGCGCGGATCGGCGTCAGCCGCCGGGCGAGGTCGGGCCGCGCGAGCTGGTCGTCGTCCAGCGGCTCGAGGTTGGCGCGGACGAGCTCGAGGTAGATCACTCCGGGGATCACCCCGCCGGTCAGGGCCATCAGCCCGTCGCTGGCCCTCAGCACATATTCGGCGATCGCCCGGTTGGCGGCGCGGATCGGAACGGCCCCGGCCAGCGCCGCCGCCGGCGGCTCCGGCCCGGCCACCGCGCCCAGGCGGCAGGCGGTGTCGTGGAAGGCGATAAGCCGCTCGTAGCGGCCGAGCTGAATGGCGTTGTAGGCCTCGGAGGTGACGGCGGCGTGGGGCACGTAGACGCCTCGGGGCGTCACCACGCAGAGCCCCTGGCGGGCCATCGCCCGGATCCGGCGGCGCACCGTCTCGAACGGCAGCCGCAGCGACTCGGCCACCGCGTTGACGCTGACCGGGCGGCGCAGCTCGTCCGGCGCCGAGGCTTCCAGGTTTCCGTAGGTCAGCTGGAGGGCCAGGTCCTGGTTGATCAGCGCCTGGTTGGCCTCGAGGATGGCGGCGAACAGCAGGGGCTGCAGGACGTCGCCGCCGGTCCGGCTGATCTGGGTGATGTCGATCATGAACTCGGCCGAGGCGCGCGCGAGGCAAAGCTCCAGCGCCCCGAAGGCCGCCACCTGATCGCTCTCCCCCCCTGGCCCCAACATGGGGCGAGGATGGAGCGGCCGGGGCCGCCATGGCAAGGCCTCGGAGGCGCGACCTAGCCGCCCAGTTTCCAGCCGACCTCGCTGGCCAGCCGCTGGAAGAACGCCGCGTCGTAGGCGGCTTCCGGATCGGCGCGGACCATGGCGTCCATCTTCTCGGCGTCCTCGCCCACCAGGATGCGCCAGCGCTCGGCCTTCACCCCGTCGAGGATGATGGTCGCCGCCTGCGCCGCCGTGGTCGGCGCTTCCTCCAGGAACCGCCGGTGCTGCTCGGCGGCCATGGCCTCGATCGCCTGGTCGCTGAGCTGGGCCACGTCGACCCCGGCGCGGGCGATCCGCGCCCGGGCGCGCTCGAGGTCCTCCGCGGACAGCCGATCCTCGTCGCGGCCGGTCATCACCTTCCGGGAATTGGCGACGATGGAGGTGCCGATGTGGCCGGGCATCACCACCGAGACCCGGATGTGCGGCGCGTTGAGCCGCAGGTCGGTGATCAGCGCCTCGGAGAAGCCCTTCACGGCGAACTTGGCCGCGGCGTAGGCGGTGTGGCTGACGGCGGGCCCGAGGCTCGCCCAGAAGCCGTTCACCGAGGAGGTGTTGACGATGTGCGCCTCCTCGGCGGCCTGCATCAGCGGCAGGAAGGTGCGCACGCCGAGATAGACCCCGCCCCAGCAGACGTTGAACGTGCGTTCCCACTCTTCGCGGGCGTCGGCCACCATCGACCCGCCGCCGCCGATGCCGGCGTTGTTGAACAGCAAGTGCAGCTTGTCGGTCTGCTGCTGGTCCTCGAACTCGGCCCGGAAGCGGACCAGCTGGCTCTCGTCGGAGACGTCGGCGATGTGGCTGGTGACCCGCGTGCCCTGCGGCGGCCGGTCGGCCTCGATCAGCGCCACCGTCTCGGCCAGGTTCTTCGCCGAGACGTCGCACATGGCCACGTTGCAGCCCTCGGCGGCCAGCTGCCGGGCGAGCTCGCGCCCCATGCCCGTGCCGCCGCCGGTCACCACCGCGAACCGGCCGGTGAATTCCTTCATGGCGCTTCCCTTTTTGCTGTCGGGCAATCAATGCCGCTGACGGCGGGGAAGTCAAAGCGCCGCAGGGGGCGCGGCGTTCGGTTGGCGCGACGCAAAGCGTGACCGTGGTATCGCCTCTTCGGGGACGCGATGCTTGGGGCTGCACAATGCGCAGAGCTTCCGTATCCGCCGCCGTGCTCGGCGCGCTGTCCCTCACCGCCTCCGCCCAGCCGGCCGCCGCAGCTGCCGCCGGCCGGCTCGACGCCGCCGTCCTCGCCGAGGTCAACTACGCCCGGACCCATCCGGCCGACTACGCCCGCGAGCTGCGCAAGCGCGCCTACGTGGGCGGCGTCGTCGGCGACTCGGAGATCGGCAACGAGGACGTGGACGCCCTGCAGGACGCCATCGAGTTCCTGATGCAGCAGCGGCCGCTGCCGCCTCTGAAGCCCAACGAGGGGTTGGCTGAGGCCGCCCGCGCCCACGCCAGCGCCCAGGGCCGCACCTATCAGGTGGGCCACACCAGCCCGGGCGGCCAGGGCCTGAGCGAACGGCTGCACAGCCATGGCGTCTGGGCCGGCCTCGCCGCCGAGGACATCTCCTACGGCTACCAGGACCCCCGCGAGGTGGTGCGCCAGCTGATCATCGACAGCGGCGTGCCGAACCGCGGCCACCGCGACAACATCTTCGGCGCCCACTACCAGGCCGCGGGCGTCAGCTGCGCCCCGCACCGGGCCTGGCGGGCCATGTGCGTCATCGACTTCGCGGGCGCCTTCGTGAAGCGCTAGCGCGGTTTGCCGGCCGTCCCGCCTAGGCCGGCTGCGGCGCGAACTCGAGGATCTGGCGGATCTCGACGGTGCCGTCGCCGGCCGCCTTGAGGAAATCCTTGCAGGCCTCGATGCAGTCGTCCTTGGAGGCGGCGTTGATGAAGGCGAAGCCGCCGGCCCGCACGGTCTCCGGCGCGACGGTGAACTGGCCCTTGGCCAGCGTCAGCCGGGCGCAGGCGTCGCGCGGGGTGAGCGGCTCGGTGGAGACCAGGTAGCCGCTCTTGGTCATGCGCTCGATCAGCGCGCCCATCTCGGCCATGTGCTCAGGGCTGGGCATGCCGCCCTCTTCGCTCTGCGTCGGGTGATAGATGGTCAGGAACCGCATGGTCGTCCTCCTCTGCTGACCAAGGACGAACGAGGATGCGTTGCGCCGACAACTTGGCTAGCAAAGGCGCATGACCACGCCCCACATCCTCGTCACCGGCTCCACCCGCGGCATCGGCGCGGCCGTCGTCCAGGCCCTGGAAGCCAAGGGCGCCCGGGTGATCGGCCACGGCCGCACGGCCTCGGAGCGGGTGATCGCCGCCGACCTCGCGGAGCCCGACGCCGCGCCGCGGCTGTGGGACGCGGCGCTGGCCCGCCTGGATGGCCGCATCGACGCGGTGATCAACAATGCCGGGGTGTTCGAGCCGGTCGCGGTGGATGCGCCGCTCCAGGACTGGCAGGCCGCCTGGGCGCGGACCCTGCAGATCAACCTGCAGGCCTCCGCCGACCTCTGCCGCAGCGCGGTGCTGCACTTCCGGGCGCGGGGCGGCGGCGGGCGGATCGTCAATGTGGCGAGCCGGGCGGCCTATCGCGGCGACAGCCCCGCCCACTGGCACTACGCGGCCTCCAAGGCCGGCATGGTGGCCATGACCAAGTCCATCGCCCGCGGCTACGCGGCCGAGCAGATCCTGGCGTTCGCCCTCTGCCCGGGCTTCGTGATGACCGGCATGGCCGAGGACTATCTGGCCAGCCGCGGCGGCGACAAGCTCCTGGCCGACATCCCGCTCGGCCGGGTGGCGGAGCCGGCCGAGGTGGCCGGCGCCGCGGCCTATCTGGCGCTGGAGGCGCCCGCCTCGATGACCGGCGCCGTCCTCGACATCAACGGCGCCAGCTTCGTCCGCTGACAGTCACGCTGCAGGCGACGGAAGCAGCGCCGGAAATCCGGCAAGTCAATCGTGGCGTCGGATCAAATGCTCCGAAGATGAACAGAAGATAACGACGATCTTTCCAGAACCATTCCGCCCCTGACGTGTTTATTCCGCTCCACAGGCCGCAGCCTACGACCTTGCGGCCGCAATCGAGGAATTGGAGCGACATCATGAACGTCCGCGCAATTACCGGCGCCGCAATCGCCGCCCTGGCGGCGGGCGCCATCGCAACCCCTTCCTTCGCGCAGGATCCCTGCCACCAGAAGCAGCACAACAACGGCACGGCCGGCGCGGTGCTCGGCGGCCTGGCCGGCGCGCTGGTCGGCTCGAACGTCACCAGCCACCGCGGCTCGCGCACCGGCGGGGCGATCATCGGCGGCGTGGCCGGCGCGGCGATCGGCAACAACATCGGCCGCTCGTCCACCCGGTGCGACGGCCGATATTACAATCAGCCCTATAACAACAGCTACTATAACGGCGCCTATGACGGCCGATATGGCAATAACGACTACCAAAGGCAGCCGTACTACAGCCAGCCGTACTATAGCCAACCGTACTATAACGGCGACTACAACAACGGATCCTACAACAACGGCTATTATCCGTACTGACCGGATCTGACGCCCGTCATGCGAGCGGCCGCATCCCGCGAGGGATGCGGCCGTCGGCGTTCAGGGGACGGAATTCAGGCCGCCCGGCCGGTCCAGCGCCGCCAGCATGGCGCCGCCTTCCGGGGTGATGTCCCAGCCTTCCCGGCTGCGGGTCGCCAGGCCCAGCTCGGTCAGCGCCCGGGCGTCGCTGATGTTGATGAACGGCACGTGGTCGCCGGCCTGCTTGTGGGCCAGGTTGCGCAGCGCGTTCAGCTGACCCTCGGTCAGTTCGCCGTCCATGAGCGGGGCGTCTATTTCTTCTTCTGAGGCTGCACGGCCCAGCCGGAGACCGACTCGGGC
>JAQGIX010000327.1 GCA_028290925.1 Phenylobacterium sp.
GCCCGAGGCCATGGCCTCCAGGATCACCAGGCCGAAGGTGTCGGTGAGCGAGGGGAAGACGAAGACGTCGGCGCAGCTGTAGGCGGCCGTCAGGTCGGCGCCGGACTTCGAGCCGGTGAACACCACGTCGGAATATTTCGCGGCCAGCTCGTCCTTCGACGGGCCCGGGCCCACCACCACCTTGGTCCCCGGCAGCTTGAGTCCCAGGAAGGCCTCGATGTTCTTCTCCACCGCGACGCGCCCGACATAGAGGAAGATCGGCCGGGGCAGGCCTTCGAAGATGTCCGGCTCGTCGGCCCGGCGCGGGTGGAAGACGTCGGTGTCGACGCCGCGCGACCAGGAGGAGATGTTGCGGAAGCCGTGGCCCGCGAGCTCGTCGCGCATGGTGGGCGTGGCGACCATCACCCGGCCCGAGGGCTTGTGAAACCACTTCATGTAGGCGTAGCCGGCGGCCAGCGGCAGCGGCAGGCGGGCGGAGACATATTCCGGGAAGCGGGTGTGGTAGCTGGTGGTGAACGGCAGCTTCCATTCCACGCAGATGCGCCGGGCGGCCAGCCCGATCGGGCCTTCGGTGGCGATGTGGATGGCCTCCGGCTCGAAGGCCTTGAAGCGCTCCTGCACCGGCTCGTAGCAGCCGATCGCCACCTTGATCTCCGGATAGGTGGGCAGCGGGAAGGTCTTGAACAGGTCCGGGCTGACCACCTCCACCGCATGGCCCATGGCGCGCAGCTCGCGGACCACGCGGGTCAGGGTGCGGACCACGCCGTTGACCTGCGGCTCCCAGGCGTCGGTGGCCACCAGGATGCGCATGGGCCGGCGGCTGTCGCGGGAGGCGGCGATCGCCTCGCGGATGCGCGGCAGGGCCGCGGCGCCCTTCGGCCGTTCGGGGGCCGCCACCGCCTGGTTCTGCAGCCAGGCCCAGAAGGCGCCCAGCAGCGCCTCCTTGGTGGGATAGTAGCGATAGACGGTGCGCTCGCCGACGCCGGCGTCCTGCGCGATCTCGGCGAAGCTCAGCTCTTCCAGCGGTGCGCTCTCCAGCTGCCGGCCGACCGCCCGCAGAATCTGCTCGCGGGTTTGCTCGCGCTGCCGGTCGCGCTGGTTGGGAGACGGCGATTTCATGACAGCCCCACTGCCAGAATTTCGTGGCGGAGCCACTGTCGGGACTCGCGGGGTCCTGTCAACCGATCGTTGTTCGGGGGGTTCCGACGTCGCGGCGGGTGGCGCGGAGGCGGTTGTTCCACTACTTAGCTGTGGAGCAGACCCTCCCCAGGTCGCCCCATCAAGGTCCAATGGACGCCCGAAGCTATCCGGTCAAGGCGACGCCGAAGTCGCTGCGCACCCGCGCCCGTATCCTCGAAGCCGCCATGCGGCTGTTCGCCGAGGTGGGCTATCACGCCGCCACCAACGCCCTGATCGCCGAGGCCGCCAAGCTGACGCGCGGGGCCATGCTCTACCACTTCGCCACCCGCGAGGAGCTGGTGGAGGCGGCGGTGGCGCACATCGACCTGGAGCGCGCCAAGCTGTTCGAGCGGGTGGCGGTGACCCCGCCGGGCGTCGACGCGGCCGAGCACGCCATCGACGCCTACTGGGGCCTGCTGCACGAGGTCCCGTTCGTGGCCTTCGCCGAGCTGGAGGCCGCGGCCCGCACCGAGCCGATGCTGAAGGCCCGCCTGGCCGACGCCCAGAGCGCCTTCGACCACGCCCAGGTGGGCGACCGCTTCGGGGCCCTGGCCCAGGCCGGCTCCGAGCCGCGCTTCCAGACCAGCCGCGACCTGGGCCGCTTCCTGCTGGAGGGCCTGGCCCGCGGCGCCATGACCTACGAGCAGGGCGAACGGCGCGAGCGGCTGATCGAGGTGGTCAAGCGCGCCGTGCGCATGCTCAACCGCAAGGGCGACATCCACGAACTGTGGAGCGAGTAGCCGCCTCTCCCCCACGCGAAGCGAGTGGGGAGAGGGTAGGGTGAGGGGCGGCTGGGCCGCGCAGCTTCACCCGGTATTTCCGCCATGATCAGCTGAGGTGGGCGCTGGCTGCGATGCCGCGGTGATGGATGGCGCGGCGCCTCCCCTCACCCTAACCCTCTCCCCGCAAGCGGGGAGAGGAGCTCAGCGCGCGGCCAGCACGTCCTTGGGGTCGGCTTCGTTGAGCAGGGGCTCGCCGGCCAGGTAGCGGCGCAGGTTGTCCAGGAACCGGGCGTCGTTGCGCGCCGCCTGGCCTTCGGTGGCGCCGGACAGGTGGGGCGTCAGGGTCACCTGCGGATGGGCCCAGAAGGGGCTCTCCTTGGGCAGGGGCTCGGTCTCGAAGACGTCGAGGACGGCGTGCTCGGGCGCGCCCTTGTCGAGGGCGGCCAGCAGGGCCGGCTCATCGACCAGCCCGCCGCGGCCGACATTGACCAGCACCGAGCGCGGCTTCATGGCGGCCAGGAACGCCGCGTCGACCAGATGGCGGGTCGCGGGCGTCAGGGGCACGGACAGCACCACCACGTCGGCGCGCGGCAGCAGGGCGGGAATCTCGGCCTGGGCGGCGATCACGTCGGCGGCCGGGTCGGGCGCCGGGTTGCGGCGCACGCCGGTGACGCGGGCCCCGAAGGCGCGGGCGCGCAGCCCGACGCCCTGGCCGATGGCGCCGAAGCCGATCACCAGCCATTCGCTGCCGGCCAGCTCGCGGAACCGCAGGGTGCGGCGCCAGTCGCCGGCCGCCTGGGCCGCGCGGCGCTCGGGCCCGCGCTGGAAGTGGTCGAGCACGCCCCACAGCACATAGTCGGCCATGCCGACCGCCTGGCCGTGGCTGGTGGCGAGCCGGACGCCGCGCTGCACCAGCTGGCCGAAGATCGGGTGGTCGAAGCCGGCGGCGCCGCTCTGCAGCCACTTGAGCGCCGGCGATTTCAGGATGGCGACGGAGAACTCGCGGGCGACCGGGCCCAGCCAGACCTCGTTGTTGGCCCAGGCGGCCTCGACCGCGGCGTCCTCGATGGAAATCGGCTGGCCGTCATGGGTGAGGCCGCCGGCCTCGTCCATCAGGACAGGATCGATCGCCGGCCCAAGACCGGCGATCGTCGCTTCCAGTCGCCTGAAGGAAGGTTCGTAGATCAGCAGGCGCATCAGTCCGTCCCCAGCCGCTCAGCCGGGGACGGACCTGAACGCTTATCGGCCGCCTGCGCCAACGCTGCTGACGCGGGTCGGGGCCGGGGCCGCGGCCGGAGGCGTGGCCGGGTGCTCCTGCGCCTGCTGCCGCCGACGCATGGGGCCCATCATCTTCTGGGCCGCGAGCATCTCCTCGTGGTCCAGCGCGCCGTCGTGGTTCTTGTCCAGGACGTCGAAGTACTTGAGCAGCATGTCGCCCATCTGGCCCTTCAGCTCGGCCTTCTGGATCTTGCCGTCGAGGTTGTCGTCCAGCATGCCGAACATGCGGTCCTTGTTCAGCTCCTCGTCATAGGCGGGCAGCATGTGGTCGGAGGTCTCCTCCACCCAGCGGTAGCGCACCGCGGTGTAGAGCATCTCTTCCCAGGACTGGTCGCCCCAGACGATGGTCTTGGTGGAGTCCGGGTTGTTCGGGTTCTCCTTGGAGTTGTCGTAGAGGTAGTGGACGACCAGCTTGGAGCCCGCGGGGACCTTCACCGGCTCGGCGAAGGTGTAGTCCCGCTGCCAGTTGAAGTCGTAGCGCGGCAGGGAGAGCAGCAGCTTTTCCTTGCCGTCCGGATAGCGGATCCACAGGTCCGAGGCATAGCCGCGGTAGTGGGCGTGCGGGAACGCCGAATAGAGCAGGGCGTCGTGCGGGAACTCGAGGTAGGCGATTTCCTTGTGCCGGGCTTCACCGGCCGGGATGACGATCGAGTTGTCGACCACCACCGAGTTGTGCAGCACCATCTTCGGCTTCTCGCCGGCCTTGTAGAAGTAGAGGCCGATCTTGGAGTGATCGGTCACCTGCTTGCCGAACGGGGTGTAGTGCGCCTGCATGCCGATGGCGCCGCCCGGCGGCAGGTAGGTGCCGACGTTGTTGGGGGCGACCTCGGATTCGGCGCCGACCGCATAGCCGCCCACGGAGGCGCCCCAGCGGCTTTCGTTGGCCGTCTGGCCGGCCGTCGGGACTTCCTTCATGTAGCCGGTCAGGAGGTGGTGCACGCCCTGGCGCTGCTCGACCTTGATGGTCGAGGCCTTGACCCACTTGCCTTCGGTGAGCGGGTTCAGGACGTAGGGCCGCTGGTAGTCGACCACGCCCGAGGCGGGGATGGTGTAGGCCGGCACTTCGAGGATCAGGTCGGGCTTGCCCAGCGGCCATTCCGCCGCGACGTGCTGCTTGGCGGCCAGCGGGTCAGGCCCGTCGCCGCGCGGCGCGCCGTCCTCGATCCAGTGCACCAGGGTCTTGATCTCCTGGGGCGACAGATTCTTGTTGTCGGAGAACTTCCCGACGTGCGGATCAGCGTTGTAGGGCGGCATCCGGTGGGTGCGGATGACCTCGCGGATCATCGGCGAGAAGCCCTTCACCGTCTCGTAGCGGTCCATGGCGAACGGGCCGATGGAGCCCTGCTGGTGGCAGGAGACGCAGTTCTTCTCGAGGATCGGCGCCACGTCGTGGGCGTAGGAGATCTTCTGCGGCTTGGCCTTGGCGGGGAAGTCGATCAGGCAGCCCTTGGAGGTGAGCGACGCCAGCTGCACCGGCTTGCCGGCGAGGAGGGAGTCCAGCGCGTCGGCGGCGTAGCGGTGCTCGACGGCCTTCTGGCTGCCGTAGTCCGAACGGTCGTCCACCGGGCCGTGGTAGATCACCTGCCAGGTCTTGGGGTTGATCACATAGACTTCGGCGGTGCGCTGCACCCCCAGGGATTCGCCGACGATCTGGTTGGAATCCATGAGGATCGGCATGTCGTAGCCGGCCTCCTTGGCTTCCTGCTGGATCGCCTCGCGGGTGTCCTGGGTCGCCGAGTTCAGCATCATGAACCGCACGCCCTTGCCGGCGAAGGCCTGCTCCAGCTCCTTGTAGGCCGGGGCCTGGCTGCGGGAGATCGGGCAGCCGTTCATCTGGGTGATCAGCACGATCGCCGGGGCGTCGGCCATCCGGTAGAGCTCGTGCGAGCCCAGGTCCTGGTCGACCAGCATGAAGTTGTCGACGCGGATCGGCTGGGCCGAGGCCTGTTCGGCCGCCACCGCCTTGTGAGCGCCTGCGGAGACGCCGTCGCTGGCGAAGCCGTAGACCAGGGCCGCGCCACCCAGCGCCGCCAGCACGCCAATTCGTGCAGCCTTCATCTCAAATCTCCTCCCGAATCCCCGGCGAAAACTCCGCCCGGGGCGAATCCTCTTTGGCGGGCCGCCAGGCGCCCCGCGTATGAATGGCCCAACTTACCGCTGTTCAGCGTCGGATTCCACCATACCGGTGTTGCATCAATATTTCGATGACGCCGGCGTCAAGTTAATGTTCCTCCACCTGGATCCAGGCGTCGATACGCCGCTCCAAGAGATCGAGCGGCAGCGGACCGGCCAGCAGCACGGCGTCGTGGAAGCGGCGGATGTCGAACCGGGGGCCGAGCGCGGCCTCGGCCTTGCGGCGCAGGGCCATCAGCCGCAGCTCGCCGACCTTGTAGGCCAGGGCCTGCCCCGGCCAGCCCACGTAGCGGGCCAGCTCGACCTCGATGTTGAGCGGTGAGAGGGCGGTGTTCTCGGTGAAGCACTCCCGCGCCTGGTCCAGGGTCCAGCCCATCCAGTGGAGGCCGGTGTCGGCGACCAGGCGGCAGGCCCGCCAGGCCTCGTAGGACAGCCGGCCGAACTGCTCGTAGGGGTCGCGGTAGAGGCCCATCTCGACGCCCAGCTGCTCGGCATAGAGCCCCCAGCCCTCGGTGAAGGCGGTGACGTCGGCGTTGCGGCGGAAGGAGGGGACGCCCTGCAGCTCCTGGGCCAGCGCGATCTGGATGTGATGGCCGGGCGCGGATTCGTGCAGGGTGAGGGCGGGGAGCTCGTAGAGCGGCCGCTGGTCCAGGTGGCTGGTGTTGACCATATAGCCGCCGGCGACGCCGCGCTTCGGCGCGCCCTCGAAGTAGCGGCCGGTGGTGTAGCTGTCCTCGATCTCGGCCGGCACGGGGCGCACGCCGAAGGTCAGGCGCGGCAGGGTGGCGAAGTAGCGCGGCAGCTTGTCGTCGACGCGCTTGGCGATGCCGGAGGCCTTGTCGAGCAGGTCCTGGCGCGAGGTGGCGTAGAAGCGCGGGTCCTTGCGCAGCATGGCCACGAAGGCCGCCATGTCGCCCTTGAAGCCGGTCTGGGCGATCACCGCGGCCATCTCGCCGCGGATGCGGGTGATCTCCGAAAGGCCGATGGCGTGGATCTGGTCGGGCGTCAGCTCGGTGGTGGTGTGGTCGGCCACCAGCCAGCGGTAGTAGGCCTCGCCGCCGGCGACGCTGCGGATGCCGAGCTGGGTGCGCGAGGCCGGCAGGTACTCGGTCTGCAGGAAGGCGAGGAAGGCCTGCTGGGCCGGGCGGATGCGGTCGCCGATGATGGCCGTGGCCTCGGCGCGCAGGGCGGCCCGGCGCTCGGCCGGCATGGCCGCCGGCAGGGTGGCGAAGGGCTTGAGCAGCGGGTCGGTCCCGACCGGGATGGCCAGCGCCCCCTCGACCCGGAGGATCACCGCCTCGGTGGTGGCCTTCGGCTGGGTGAAGCGGCCGCGCGCGCCGCGGCGGGCGTTGTCCACATTGGCGGCGAAATAGGCCGGCAGCGCCTGCAGCCGGGCGATCCAGGCCCGGGCGTCGGCCTCGCTGTCGAGGTTGGTGGTGCTGGCGAAGTAGTTGAGCTCCTGGTCGAAGCCGGAGTCGGAATTGAACGCCAGGCGGGCCTCGTCGAAGGACAGGCTCTTGAGGCGGCGCTCCAGGGTCCAGCGCAGGAAGTCGCGGTTGAGCCGCGCCTCGC
>JAQGIX010000137.1 GCA_028290925.1 Phenylobacterium sp.
GGTTTCGGTCGGGTGGCCGCGACGCAGCGGGGAGATCGCGGGTTGGCCGTGGGATTTCCGTGGCGCTCGCGAAGACCTGAGCCTCTGCGAATGGAGCGACGATCGGCGCCGCCGCGGCGGAAGTCTGGCAGGCCACGCCTTGCTTGCAGGGATTGTCGGGGCTGTTCTTGGCCGGCGCCTGGCCAGGATGGTGGTCAGCGGCCGCCTTCGCCATCTGGGTCATCATCGGACAATCGGGCGGACACGGATCGCAGGGGGCGACCGCCGCACGCGCCGGCGCGCCGCCGACCATCAGCATGATCGCAGCGATGATTGCGATGATGTGGGACGCTCGCGGCAGTGACATTCTCCTGTCGCGAGGATGGCGACTACAAGGCTCCGCCGCAAGCGCTTCCGCCCCAGAGCGGCTTAGGCGGTCAGCTGAGCGTGACGAACAGCTCGCTCTCGATCACCCATTGGCCCGTCTGCTTCTTCCAGCAGGCCAGGTAGCGGCCGGACATCTCTGCGCCCGTCCATCGCGCGGTCCAGCGGCCCAGCTCGGCCGCCCGCTCGCCGGCCTGGTCGATCTCCACCGTCTCGGCGTCGCGGACATAGCTCCCGAACTCCGGGTCACGGAACTGGCCGGCGAAGGCGTCGAGGAATAGCGTCCGCGCCGGTAAGCAGCCCGCCGTCGCCGGCGACCAGCCGGGCGTCGGCCGCGAAGAACGGCCGCAGCCGCGCTGCGTCGTGGGCGGCGATCAGCTTGTTGGTCAGCTTGCGCCGCGCCCGGATGGCGTCCTCGGGCGCAACGGCCATCGGACCGCCTAGGCCGGCGTCGCCGCCAAGCGCTTGTCGAGGTAGGTCCCGACGCGGCTTTCCAGGTCGGGCAGGTTCTCGACCCAGAAGTGGCTCGCGCCCTCCACCACGTCGTAGTCGATGGTGATGCCCTTCTGGGTGCGCAGCTTGGAGACCACGCGCTCCACGTCCGCCGCCGGAACCACGCTGTCGTTTCCGCCGTGCAGGATCAGGCCCGAGGCCGGGCAGGGGGCGAGGAACGAGAAGTCGTAGGCGTTGGTGGGCGGCGAGACCGCGATGAAGCCGTCCGTCTCCGGCCGCCGCATCAGGAGCTGCATGCTGATCCAGGCGCCGAACGAATAGCCGGCCACCCAGCACTGCGAGGCCGCCGGATTGGTGGACTGCAGCCAATCCAGCGCCGTCGCGGCATCCGCCAGCTCGCCGATGCCGGAGTCGAACTCGCCCTGGCTGCGGCCGACGCCGCGGAAATTGAACCGCAGCACCGAGAAGCCGCGCTTCATGAACAGGTGGAAGAGCTGCACGGTCACCGGGTTATTCATCTGACCGCCCGCCTTGGGATGCGGGTGCATGATCAGCGCCACCGGCGCCGTCTCGGTCTTGCCCTGGGAGTACCGCCCCTCGATCCGCCCGGCCGCGCCGGTCAGAACCACCTCTGGCATGCGAACCCTCTTGAAATTTCGGCCCGGAAAACCTGGGCCAGAATACTTGACTGCTGCACTAGGTCTTCCTAAGTCCCACCCAGACGGTCGGACCGGGCAGGCGAGCCCCGCGCAAGGCGGCGGCTTGTAGCATAGCCGGGCCCGGATGCGCGCAAAAACGACGTGAAGGTGACATCATGCGCCTCTCCACCAAGGGCCGCTACGCCGTGATGGCGATGGTCGACCTCGCTCGCCGGGAAACCGAGGCCGTGCGCGCCGTGGCGCTCGCCGACATCGCCGCCCGCCAGGAGATCTCGCTGTCCTACCTCGAGCAGCTGTTCGCGCGCCTTCGCCGGCGCGGTCTGGTGATCAGCGCCCGTGGCCCCGGCGGCGGCTATCGCCTGGCCCGGGGGCCGCACGAGACCTCCATCGCCGACATCGTCCACGCGGTGGACGAACCCCTCCGCGCCACCCGCTGCGGGGCCGGCAAGGGGTGCATGATCAAGGGTGAGCGCTGCCTGACCCACGACCTGTGGGATGGCCTGGGCGCCCGCATCGAGGACTATCTGGCCTCCGTCAGCCTGGCGGACGTGGCCACGGGCCGGCTGACCGCGGATCGGCGGGCCGCATGACCCAACGTCCGGCCGGCAGCGTCTACCTCGACTACAACGCCACCGCCCTGGTGCGGCCCGAGGCGGCCGCCGCGATCGCCCACGCGCTCGATGTGGGCGGCAATCCGTCCTCCGTGCACGCCGCCGGCCGCGCCGCGCGCGCGCTCGTCGAGCAGGCGAGGGCGGACGTCGCGGCCCTGGTCGCCGCCCCGGCCTCCACGGTCGTCTTCACCAGCGGCGGCACCGAGGCCAATGCGCTGGCCCTGGAAAGCGCCATCGCCGCCGGCGCGAAGCGCTTGCTGATCTCCGCCGTCGAGCACGACAGCATCCAGGAGACGACGCATGCCTCCGGCGTGGCCTTCGAGGAGATTCCGGTGGACCGCAGCGGCCGCGCCGACCTGACCTGGCTCGCCGAGCGCCTGGCCCGCTGGGACGCCGCGGACGGCAAGCCCTTCGTCGCCCTTATGCTGGCCAACAACGAGACCGGGGTGATCCAGCCGGTCGCCGAGGCCGCCGAGCTGGTCCACGCCGCCGACGGCTGGCTGCACGTGGACGCCGTCCAGGCGGCCGGCAAGATCGCCGTCGACAGCCGCGCCCTGGGCGCCGACACCCTCGCCATCTCCGCCCACAAGATCGGCGGCCCGCAAGGCGTCGGCGCGCTTACCTTCGGCCCCCGCGCCGTCCTTTCGCGCCGCCAGCACGGCGGTGGCCAGGAGCGAGGCCGTCGGGGTGGAACCGAGAATGTGCCTGGAATCAGCGGGTTCGGCGCGGCGGCTAAGGTTTCGCGTCAGGCGCTCGAACAACCCGCCGATGTCGAAGAAAAACAGGCTTGGCGCGACGCCGCCGCCCGGCGCCTGAAGGCCGCCGGCGCCGTGGTCATCGGCGAGGCCGCGCCGCGCCTGCCCAACACCTTGTGCGTCGCCACCCTCGGCTTCGCCTCCGACACCCAGGTCATGGCCCTCGACCTGGCCGGCGTCATGGTCAGCGCCGGCGCCGCCTGCTCCTCCGGCAAGGTCAAGCAATCGCCCGTCCTCGCCGCCATGGGCCAGGGCGACCTCGCGGCCTGCGGCCTGCGGGTCTCCGGGGGCTGGAAGACTGTCGAGTCCGACTGGGCGAGGTTCGTCGACGCCTGGTCCGAGGCCCATCATCGGCATGCCGCGCGCCGCGCCCCCGCCGCGACAGGAGTTGCTTGATATGGCCGCCGTCCGCCAGACCGTCGAACACGTCGAGAGCCTGGAGCGCTACAAGCACGGCTTCGTCACCGACATCGACCAGGAGTTCGCGCCCAAGGGCCTGAACGCCGACATCGTGCGCTTCATCTCGGCCAAGAAGGACGAGCCGGCGTGGATGCTGGCCTGGCGCCTCGACGCCTTCGAGCGCTGGCTGGCCATGGACGAACCCGACTGGGCCAAGGTCTCCTACCCGCGCATCGACTACCAGGACAGCTACTACTACGCCGCGCCCAAGCAGAAGGTCGGCCCCAAGAGCCTCGACGAAGTCGATCCCGACCTCCTGGAGACCTACAAGAAGCTGGGCATCCCGCTGCGCGAGCAGGAGGTGCTGGCCGGCGTCGAGGGCGCGCCGCGCTACGCCGTGGACGCCGTCTTCGACAGCGTCAGCGTGGTCACCACCTTCAAGAAAGAGCTGGCCCAGGTCGGGGTCATCTTCTGCTCGATGAGCGAGGCGATCCGCGAGCACGGCGAGCTGGTGAAGAAGTACCTGGGCTCGGTGGTGCCGGTCTCCGACAACTACTTCGCCTGCCTGAACGCGGCGGTGTTCTCCGACGGCAGCTTCGTCTATGTGCCGCCCGGCGTCCGCTGCCCGATGGAGCTCTCGACCTATTTCCGCATCAACGCCGAGAATTCGGGCCAGTTCGAGCGCACGCTGATCATCGCCGACAAGGGGTCCTACGTCTCCTACCTGGAGGGCTGCACCGCCCCGATGCGCGACGAGAACCAGCTGCACGCGGCGGTCGTCGAGCTGGTCGCCCTGGACGACGCGGAGATCAAATATTCCACTGTCCAGAACTGGTACCCGGGCGATCCGGAGACCGGCAAGGGCGGCATCTACAACTTCGTCACCAAGCGCGCCGACTGCCGCGGCGACCGCTCGAAGGTCTCCTGGACCCAGGTCGAGACCGGCTCGGCGATCACCTGGAAGTACCCGTCCTGCATCCTGCGCGGCAATGACAGCACCGGCGAGTTCTACTCCATCGCGATCACCAACGGTCGCCAACAGGCCGACACCGGCACCAAGATGATCCATCTGGGGGCCAACACCCGCTCGCGGATCATCTCCAAGGGCATCTCGGCCGGCCGCTCGTCGAACACCTACCGCGGGCTGGTCTCGGCCCACCCCAAGGCCAAGGGCGCGCGCAACTTCACCCAGTGCGACTCCTTGCTCATCGGCAAGCAGTGCGCGGCC
>JAQGIX010000333.1 GCA_028290925.1 Phenylobacterium sp.
TCGCACCCTGGCCGGGACTAAAGTCCCCGGCCAGGACCCAGCTGGCTTGCCGGCTCAGGCCGCCGCGGTCTTGGCGGTCGCTTCGGCCTGCTCGGCGGCGGCCAGCACCACCTCATACAGCCGGCCGGCCTCGATGGGCTTGGCCACGAAACCGTCCATGCCCGCGGCGCGGTATTCCGAGACCTGGTGGTCCATGGCGTTGGCGGTGAGCGCCACGATGCGGGTGCGCGACCGGCCTTCGCCGGCCTCGCGGGCGCGGATGATGGCGGTGGCGGTGGGCCCGTCCATCTCCGGCATCTGGACGTCCATCAGGATCAGGTCCCAGGGCTCGCGGGCCCAGGCCTCCACCGCGGCGCGGCCGTCGGCGACGATCACCGGCTCGACGCCGATCTGCGCCAGCAGGGTCTTCAGGACCAGCTGGTTCATGCTGTTGTCCTCGGCGGCCAGGACGCGCAACGCGCGGCCGTTCGGCGTCAGGTTCGGCTCGGCGCGCCGGCGGACCGCCGGAGGCGGCGCGGCGCGGGCCACCCGCTTCAGCGGCAGCTCCACGGTGAAGGTCGCCCCGTCGCCGAGCTTGGACCGGGCGGCGATGGCCCCGCCCATCATCTCGGCCAGGTCGCGGCAGATGGCCAGGCCCAGGCCCGTTCCGCCATAGCGGCGCGTGGTCGAGGCGTCGGCCTGCTCGAACGTGTGGAACAGGGTGGAGAGCTTCTCCGGCGGGATGCCGATGCCGGTGTCGGAGACCGTCAGGGTGAGCGCGCCGCGATGGCGGCCGACGATGACCTTCACCCCGCCGCGGTCGGTGAACTTCAGGGCGTTGGAGACCAGGTTGTAGAGGATCTGGCGGACGCGGACGGTGTCGCCAACATAGACGCCCTTGGCGCCGCGATCGACCTTCAGCTCGAAGGCCAGGCCCTTGGCCTGGGCGGTGGCCGCGAAGGTGGCGTGGGCGGCGCGGGCCAGCTCGGCGATCTCGAACTCGGTCTGCTCCAGCTCCAGCTTGCCGGCTTCGATCTTCGACAGGTCGAGCACGTCGTTGAGGATGGCCAGCAGGGATTCGCCGGATTGGCGGACCACGTCCAGGCGTTCGCGCTGGCGCTCGGTCAGCTCGTCGCGGACCATGGCCTGGGCCATGCCGAGCACCCCGTTCAGCGGCGTGCGGATCTCGTGGCTCATGGTGGCCAGGAAGGCGCTCTTGGCTCGGGTCGCGGCCTCGGCTTCTTCCTTGGCCTGCAGCAGCGCCTGCTCGGCGAGCTTGCGCTCGGTGATGTTCTGCATGGCGCCCACGACGCGCACCACCGCGCCCTCGTCGTTGGTGATCACCCGCACGGCGGCCTGCGCCCAGATCTCCTTGCCGTCCCTGCGGGCCACGCGATGCTCGGGCCGATAGGGCGAGCCTTCCCGCTCGTGGCGGTCCCACATCGCCTTGGCCGCCGGTTGGTCGCGCACGTCGACGGGCGCCCAGATGTCGGCCGCCAGTTCGTCATAGGTCTTCGGTTCGGAGAACAGGGTGTCCTCGGCGCCGGTCTTGATCAGCTCCTGACGGACATAGTCCATCTCCCAGACGTGGATGTCGGCGATCTCCATGGCCAGCTTCAGCCGCTCCTCGGAGCGTTCGACGCGGTCCATGGCCTCGACCATGTCGGTGATGTCGTGGGCGCTGATCAGGATTCCGCCCACGGCGCCGGAGCCGTGCCGCCAGGGGGTGAGCTCGGTTCGCCACCAGCTGTTGCTCCCATCCGGCCGCGTGACCGCGCCGCGGTCCGACTGGTAGCTCTCGCCCGCCAGGCAGCGGTCGAAGGCCTGCGTCCAATTGTGCGCCTGCGGCATGACCTCGGGCAGCGTCTTGCCGATCGCGTCGCGGCGGCGGAGCTCTCGGGAATCCAGCCAGCGGCGGCTCACGCCCAGGATGCGCAGGCCGCGGTCGAGCATCAGCAGGGAGAACGGCGCGGAATCGATGATCGAGCCGAGCACCTGGCGCACGGCCTGGTGCTCCTGGGTGGAGGCCTGCTCGGCGCGCGCCGCCTGTACGCGGCGCCATTCGTCGCCGACCAGGTCAGCCAGGTCCTGCAGCCGGGCGGCCAGATCGGCGTCACGGGCGCGCGGAACCTGGCTGCCGACCACCAGCACGCCGGGGATGGAGCTGTCCGGCAGGCGGATGGGCGCAGCCACCACCAGGCGCAGGGCCAAGGGCCCGGTGACCAGGGGACTGTCGCGGTTGCGGCGGTCGCGACTGGCGTCGGCGACCCACACCAGCTTGCGCCGGGCGATCACCAGCTTCGCCATGGCGGCTTCCTCGCCCAGCAGCCCTTCGGGATCGTTGCTCCGCCAGGGCTTGCCGTCGATCAACAGGGTGATCTGGGCCTGGGCCGGCGCGAACAGGGCCGCGGCCAGGCGGGTGACGCGGGCGAACACGTCCGCCGATTGCTCGAAGCCGGCCGGCGCCGGCGCAGGGCCGGCATTCCGTGTCTTGCCAGCCGCCATGAAACCCCCCGACCGATGTTATCTGGTTGCGCCCCAGAATGAGGCGTCGGGGTTAAGTCGCCTTTAAGCACGGCCCCGCACCCGCAACTCGGCCAGGTGGTGCAGCACGATCCCGCTGGCGGTGGCGACGTTCAGGGAATCGAAGCCCGCCGCCATGGGGATGCGCACCGTGCGGCTGCGGGCCATCAGCGCCGGAGGCAGGCCCGGGCCCTCCGCCCCGAACAGCGCCGCCTGCCGCGCAGCCCAGGCCACCTCGCCCAGCGCCGCCTCGCCGGCTGGGGACAGCGCCAGCAGCTCGAACCCGGCCTCCGCCAGCGTCGCCGCCAGGTCCCGGCCCGGCGCCAGGGTGGCGAAGGGCACGGTCAGCGCCGCGCCCACCGAGACGCGGATGGCCTTGCGGTAGAGCGGATCGCAGCAGTCGGCGTCCAGCAGCACCGCCTGGGCGCCGAACGCCGCGGCGTTGCGGAACAGGCCGCCCACGTTGTCGTGGTTGGCGATGCCGCACAGCCCGACAACCAGGGCCTGCGCGGGCAGGCGCGCCAGCAGCGCGTCCGGCGTGGGCTCGGCCCGCTCGCCCACCGCCAGCACCCCGCGGTGGATCGGGAAGCCGACGATGGCGTCCATCACCGCCTGGCCCGCGGCATAGACCGGAACCGCCGGGTCCAGGCCCTCCAGCAGCGGGCCGAGCGCCGCCAGCCGCTTCTCCGCCAGCAGCACCGAGCGGATCGGATGGCGGCCGGCGGCGATCAGCTTCTCCAGCACCACCGCGCCCTCGGCGATGAAGCGGCCGGCCCGCCCCACCAGGTCGCGCTCGCGCACCTGCAGGTAGTCGGCGACCCGCGGATCGCCCGGATCGTCGACGCGGATCGGCCTCACCGTGGGCCCGGTAAAGTTGACGCGCGCGTCATTTTGGCGTTACCCAAGAGGATACCGGAGGACCAACCATGGCTGACGGCGCCGCGACGCTCCACACCCAGGCGCGGGAAGAGGCCTATGCCCTCCCGCTGGATCAACTGAACCCGGCCCAGCCGGCGCTCTTCCAGGCCGACACCATGTGGCCGATCTTCGAACGGCTGCGCAAGGACGCTCCGGTCCACTACACGGCCGACCACGAGTTCGGGCCCTACTGGTCGATCAGCAAGTACAACGACATCATGGCCGTGGACACCAATCACCAGGTGTTCTCCTCCGAGGGCGGCATCACCATCGCCGAGCAGACGGCCGGCGCCGGGCCCCTGCCGATGTTCATCGCCATGGACCCACCCAAGCACGACATCCAGCGCAAGACCGTCAGCCCCGCCATGGCGCCGGGCAACCTCGCCCGGCTGGAGCCGCTGATCCGCGAGCGCGCGGCCGCCATCCTCGACAGCCTGCCGATCGGCCAGGAGTTCGACTGGGTCGACCTGGTCTCCAAGGAGCTCACCGCCATGACCCTGGCGACGCTCTTCGACGTGCCGCAGGTGGATCGCCGCAAACTCACCTACTGGTCCGACGTGGTCACCGCCGTCCCCGGCCAGGGGCTGGTGGATTCCATCGAGCAGAAGATGGAGATCTTCGTCGCGTACCACGCCTACTTCACCGAGCTCTGGAACCAGCGGGTCAATTCCGAGCCCGCGGACGATCTGATCTCGATGCTGGCCCACAGCCCGGCGACCCGCAACATGGAGGCCCGCGAGTATTTCGGAAACATCGTGCTCCTGACGGTCGGCGGCAACGACACCACCCGCAACACCATCTCCGGCTCGATCCTGGCGCTGAATCAGAACCCCGATCAGTACCGCAAGCTGCGCGACAACCCCGGCCTGATCCCCTCGATGGTCTCCGAGACCATCCGCTGGCAGACCCCTCTGGCCCACATGCGGCGCCGCGCGCTGCAGGACTTCGAGTTCGGCGGCAAGACCATCAAGAAGGGCGACAAGGTGATCATGTGGTACGTCTCGGGCAACCGCGACGACGAGGTGATCGACAACCCGAACGCCTACATCATCGACCGCGACCGGCCGCGGACGCACCTGTCGTTCGGCTTCGGCATCCACCGCTGCGTGGGCAACCGCCTGGCCGAGCTGCAGCTGACCATCATCTGGGAAGAGATCCTCAAGCGCTTCCCGGAGATCGTCGTCACCGGCGAGCCGA
>JAQGIX010000371.1 GCA_028290925.1 Phenylobacterium sp.
CGCATAGCCGTCGGTGGAAGCCAGCAGCTCCTCGCCCGGCGGCACGCGTCCGGCGGCCGCCTCCGATACGGGCGTGCTCTCGTCGACCATCTGGAAGGTGAGCTTGGCGGTCTGTCCGATGACGGCCTTCAGCCGCTCCGGATCGCTCTCGCCGGCCGCCTCGATGACGATGCGGTCCTTGCCCTGGCGCACGATGTTCGGCTCGCGCGTGCCCAGCTGGTCGATCCGCCGGCGGATGATCTCGATCGACTGGTCGACCGCGCGGCCGGCGTCGGCGTCGAAGGCCTCGGGCACGAAGGCGATGCGCAGCCGCTGGTCGGCTGCAGCGTTCACCGTCACGTCGCGCCCGCCCGCGGCGCCGGCGAGCGGCGCGCCCACGACGCTGCGCAGGGCGTTCTGGGCCTTGGCCACCTGGCCCGGGTCGGTGATGCGCACTGACAGCTCGCCGTTCACCTGGCCCAGGTCCGTGAACGGGATCTGGTCGTCGGTGAGGGTCTTGCGGACATCCTCGGTGAGGTTGGTCAGCCGTTCGTTGCGCAGCGCCTGGGTGTCGACCGAATAGAGCAGATAGGAGCCGCCCTGCAGGTCGAGGCCGAGGTTCAGCGTCTTCTTGGGCATGAAGCCCGGAAGCGCATCGACGGCGGACTTGGGCAGCAGGTTGGGCAGGGTGAAGAGCAAGCCCAGCACCGCCGCCAGAACGACGAGCGTCACCTTCCAGCGCGAAAGGTTCATCATGGCGGGGGTGGCGCCCTAGTGCTTGGAGTCGTTGGCGGGGGCGGGCTCGCCGCGGGTGCGGACCTCGGAGATCATCGTCTTGACCACCTTGACGGTGACGCCGGTGGCGATCTCGACGCCGACTTCCGAATCCTCGACCCGGACCACCTTGCCGATCACCCCGGAGGGCAGCACCACGACGTCGCCGCGCTTGATGGCCGAGATGGCCTGCTGGTGGGCCTTCATCCGACGCTGCTGCGGGCGGATCATCAGGAAGTAGAACAGGACCACGAGCGCGACCAGCGGCAGGAATTGGCCGATCGGACCGGTCAGTATGCTCTGCGCACCGCCGGAGGCGGCGCCGGCGGCGGTCTGGGCGAAGGCAGGGGTGGCGAACATGGCCTCTCCGAATAGCGGTCGCGGGGGGCGCTCGAACAAGGCCCCCGTCAAAGTCGGCGGAAGCTATGGCTTCCCATCCGGTTTTGCAATGGAACCCGCCGGGCCGCGGGTCTGACGCGCAGCCGGACGCAAAAGTGGATTCCACTTTTGCGGGTTGTCGCTTTAAGGCCTGAGGCATGGATACCGAGCTGAAGCCCCTGATGCAGCGGATCGCCGAGGCGCTGGAGCGGCTCGCGCCGGCCGCGCCGCCGACCCCGGACTTCGCCGCCGGCCGGCTGTTCCGCCATGACCCCGGCTCGGGCGGCTTTCACCCAGCGCCGGATTATCCCCTGGCGCTGGAGAGCCTGGTGGGCGTCGAGCGGCAGAAGGCCCGCTTCGTGGAGAACCTCGCCCGCTTCGCCAAAGGGCTGCCGGCCAACCACGCCCTGCTGTGGGGCGTGCGCGGCACAGGCAAGAGTTCGCTGGCCAAGGCGGCGTTCATGGCGGTGGCCGACCAGGCGCCGTCACTGAAGCTGGTGGAGGTCGACCGCGACCAGGTCACCGCCCTGCCCGACCTGTTCGACCTGCTGCGCGCGCGGCCCGAGCGATTCGTGGTGTTGTGCGACGACCTCTCCTTCGAGGAGGGCGCGGCGGCGGCCAAGGCGCTGAAGTCGGCGCTGGAGGGCGGCGTCTCCGGCCCGCCGGCCAATGTGCTGTTCGTGGCCACCTCGAACCGCCGCCACCTGATGCCGCGCGGCCATGCCGAGGACCGCGGCCTGATCGCCACCGCGGAGGACGCGGAGGAAGAGGTCAGCGTCTCCGATCGCTTCGGCCTGTGGATCGGCTTCCCGCCCATGGACCAGGCGACCTACCTGGCCGCCGTCGCGGGCTACGCCAAGCGGTTCGGCCTGAAGACGCCCGACCTGGAACGCCGCGCCCTGCAATGGGCCCAGCTGCGCGGCGCACGCTCGGGCCGGGTCGCCTGGCAGTTCATCCGCGACCTGGCTGGAGAGTTGGGGAAACCCCTCCCCCTCTAGCGGGGCAGCACCAGCTTCGGGTCGATCGGGCGGGCGCGTTCCAGGGGATTGGGGGCGTAGCGGACCTCGAAGTGCAGCTGCGGCTCGGCGACGCCGCCGGTGGAGCCGGCCTGACCGATCTCCTGACCCTGGCTGACCTTCTGCTGCATCTTCACCTCCACGCGGGAGAGGTGACCGTAGGCGGTGACCCAGCCGTCCGCGTGCTTGACCAGCACCAGATTGCCGAAGCCCGGCACCTGGTCGCCGGCATAGACCACGTCGCCGGAGGCGGCGGCGCGCACCGCATCGCCGCTGCCCGCCCGGATGTTGATCCCGTCGTTGCGCTGGCCGGGCGTCTTGGGTCCGAAATCGGAGAGGATCTCGCCCTTCAGCGGCCACTGGAACCGGCCGCGGCCCATCTCGGAGATCTGGGCGTCGGTGGGCGGCGGGGCCGACTGCGGCGCCAACGCCGGCCCGGCGCCGGGCGTGGTCGGCGGTGTGTAGGGCCGCGCCGTCACCGGCGCTGAATAGGCCTGCGGGACGTAGGGACGAGGCGTGGTCGGCGGCGCATAGGGCTGCGGACCGGACGGCGGCCGGGCGCCCGGCGCGGTGGGCAGGGCCTCCTCGGTGCTCGACGGCGTATAGGCCTGCGGCTGCGTCCGGATCGGCGCCGCGGCCGGCTGCGGCTGCATCCGGATCGGCGGCGGGGCGGCGGTCGCCAGCGGGCCGCGATCGCGGTAGCCGGGCGGCAGGCGCAGCTTCTCGCCGGTGTGAATCGAGCCGCGGCGGCCCATGCCGTTGGCGGCGCGCAGGGCCTTGATGCTCACCCCGAAACGCTTGGCGATCGCGAAGGTGGTGTCGCCGGGGCCGACCGCATAGGCCTTCACCGCGCCGCCCGGCGCCTTGAGGGTCTGGCCGGGCCGGATCAGGTTGTTCCTGAGGTGGTTGTCCTTCTTCAGCTGGGCGACGCTGAGGCCCAGCTTGTCGGCGACCTTGTCCAGGGTGTCGCCCTTCTTCACGCGATAGGCGCGCGGCGGACCGGCGACCTCGGTGACCCGGCCGGTGA
>JAQGIX010000414.1 GCA_028290925.1 Phenylobacterium sp.
TCAGGCTCGACATGCCCGCCCGCTCGACCGCGGAGATGTGCACGAACACATCGCTGCCGCCGTCGTCAGGCTGGATGAAACCGAAGCCCTTTTGGCCGTTGAACCACTTAACAGTACCGGTCGTCATTTTCGTTGTCCTTTTCCGGACATGAGTTCTCGCGCCCAAGGTGGGCTTTGAGATCAAATTTTCGGAGAGGGTCGAGGCGTTTCCGAAGCTGAAGTTCTGAACCTCGGCAGGAATGGCAAGCGAGCCAAAACGATATTTGATTTCTACATCATGGACTTGTCGCGCCGAGATCGCAATAAAATATTTCGAAAAATCTGATTTCCGGGGCCTCATGTGTTAAGCCTCGGCGATGCGCATGGTTCCAGATAGGGCGGTCCTGACCGTCGTCAAGCACAACGGTCTTTGGGCGGTCGAATACGAGGGGCAGCACTTCGGCCACTCGGAGGACCAGCAGGTCGCCAAGGCGGCGGCCAACAAGCGGGTTCGTGAAATGCAGGACACCGGCCGTCCCTGCCAGGTGCGCATCAGCGGCGAAAACGGCTTCTGGGCGGCGGCCTGACCATGGCGAACGCCCGCAGCCCCGCCCCGACCGGAAACCACGCCGCCTCCGCCGCCGCGCTGTTCCGCGCCCAGATCGAAGCCGCCGAGGCCGAAGGCGTCACGCGCGATACGATGACCCTGAAGCTGACGCTCGGCGACGTACACAAGCTGAAGCGCGATCCGGGCATCGCGCTCACCGACATCAGTTTCACGGGCGGCGTCATGCGCTTCCTGGGCGTGAAGATCGAGCAGGGCGGCGTACCCGCCAGCGCCCTCGACCGAGGCGTCGCCTAATCCTCCCAGCGTCCCCACCGCGGCCCGCGCGCCTGCGCGCCGGCCCCCGCAGATCCGCGCCCGCCGCGCGTTCCAGAAGGTCCTCATGAAGGAAAACGACAAGACCACGTTCGAAGCGCGCCTGAAGACCGCCCAGGAGGCGAAGAAGGCGCTCCTGGAGAAGTTCCGCCCCAAGCCCGCGGTTGTCGATCCGCTGCGCCAGGAGCGCGCGGCCGAGCGGGCCCGCGAGCTCTCCGAAGTGCGCGCCGAGCGCGCCGCCGCCAAGATCGCGCGCAAGGAGGCCGTCGCCGCCGCGGCGGAGGCCGACGTGGAGGCGAAAGCCGCCGCCGAGGCTGCGGTGCTCGAAGCGCGACGCGGCGAGCGCAAGGAACGCAAGCAACTCACCAAGACGGAAGCCAAGGCCAAGCGGGACGCCAAGTACGCGGCCCGTAAGGCCCGCCAATAGAGCCCGGCCGCGCCGGCTCGCGAGACCTGGAGACCCCCCCGATGGCGATGAAGCCCAACTACGCGTTCGAACGGCGCGAACGAGACCGCAAGAAGGCCATCAAGGCCGCTCAGAAGGCCGAGGCCAAGCGCGACGAGCGCGACTCGAAAGCGGCCGAAACCGCCCCGCCGTCGCAAGGCGATCCCGACCGCGACCGCTGAGGCCGTTCGGGGCGTCCTTTCCCCTTGGCGGAAGGCGCGGCGCAAGGCTATAGCGTCCCCGACTTCGACCGCGTGCGGCTGCGGCCTGCGCGCGTAGGATTTGTGAGGGGTTAGGACCGAGATGGCCCACGGCGACGTCAAGCACGACTACCACCTGGTGAACCCGAGCCCGTGGCCGTTGATCGGCTCGATCTCGGCCACGGTGATGGCCCTGGGCGGCGTGACCTGGCTGAAGGGCCTGTTCGGCATTCCGGCCCATACGCCGTGGCTGTTCTTCGCCGGCGCCGCGGGCGTGCTCTACACCATGTTCGGCTGGTGGCGGGACGTGGTGAAGGAAGCCAACGAGGGCGACCACACCCCGGTGGTGTCCATCGGCCTGCGCTACGGCATGATCCTGTTCATCGCCTCGGAGGTGATGTTCTTCGTCGCGTGGTTCTGGATTTTCTTCGAGATGGCCCTGTTCCACCACCACCGGACGCTGTCGTCGATCGACGAGGTCCGGCAGGCCTGGGCCACCTGGCCGCCGCACGGCGTCGAGACGGTGCCGCCGTGGCAGTTGCCCCTGGTCAATACGCTCACCCTGCTGCTCTCCGGCACGACGGTGACCTGGGCCCACCACGCCCTGCAGACCGGCGACCGCAAGGGCGCCAAGATCGGGCTGCTGCTGACCATCATTCTGGGTGTGATGTTCACCTCGGTGCAGGCCTACGAGTACAGCCACATCATCAGCCACAAGTACTTCTTCAACGCCGAGGCGCAGAACGCCGGGCTGTACGGCTCGTCGTTCTTCATGGCGACCGGCTTCCACGGCTTCCACGTGCTGATCGGCACCATCTTCCTGACGATCTGCCTGATCCGCCTGATGATGGGCGGCTTCACCCCCAAGCAGCACTTCGGCTTCGAAGCGGCCGCCTGGTACTGGCACTTCGTCGACGTGGTCTGGCTGTTCCTGTTCGCCTTCATCTACGTGGTCTTCGGCACGCACGCCGGCGGATGACATGACCAAGCCCAATCCGCTGCTGGCGGGGGCGACCGGCCGCTGCCCGAACTGCGGGGAGGGCCACCTGTTCGAAGGCTTCCTGAAGATCGCGCCGCGCTGCGAGGCCTGCGGCTACGACCTGGGCCAGGCCGATTCCGGCGACGGGCCGGCGGTGTTCGTGATCCTGATCGGCGGCTTCCTCGCGGCGTTCGGGGCGCTGTTCACGGAAGTGGCGCTGAACCCGCCCGTCTGGGTGCTGCTGGTGGTGTGGATGCCGGCGACGCTGATCATCTGCCTGGCGCTGCTCCGCCCCATGAAGGGACTGATGCTGGCGGCGCAGTTCATGAACAAGGCCTCGCAAGCGCGCCATGACTGAGGCCCGCGTGGACGAGCCGCGCCGCGGGTTCCCCTTCGGCCTGACCCTGGCCACGGCGATCGGCCTGGCGATCCTGATCGCGCTCGGCCTCTGGCAGATGCAACGGCTGACCTGGAAGGAAGGCCTGCTCGCCCACGTCGCCGCCCTGCAGACGGCCAAGGCCGTGGATGTGGGACCCGTGCTGGACGCGGTGGCGCGCGGCCGCGACGCCGACTTCACGCGGGTCAGGGCCACCTGCCCGGGGATCGCCACGGCGCCGTTCCTCGAGCTCTACGGCCTGCGCGGCGGCCAGGCGGGCGTGCGGCTGATCTCCGCCTGTGCGGTCGAGAGCGCCGGCTACCGCACCGTCCTGGTGGACCGGGGCTTCGTGCCGGACAACGTGACCGAGCGGCCGACGGTCGATCCCGCGCGCGCCGCGCCGGCGGAGATCGTCGGCATCCTGCGCAAGCCCGACAAGCCGAGCGTCTTCTCGGCGAAGAACCATCCCGGCCACTGGTTCACCCGCGATGCGCCAGCCATGGCCGCGGCGCTGCAGGCGCCGCAGCCGGCGCCGCTGTTCCTGTTCGCCGAGACCTCGACCAATCCGGAGTTCAAGGCGCTGACCCCCGCGCCCCTGCCGGCCGAGATCCCCAACCGCCATTTCGAATATGCCCTGACCTGGTTCGGCCTTGCCGCGGCCCTGGCGTCCGTCTATGCCGCCGTGCTCTTTCGACGGGTGAGGACCTGATGCGCTACATCTCCACCCGGGGACAGGCGCCCGCGGTGGGTTTCGCAGACGCCGTGCTGAGCGGCCTCGCCCCCGATGGCGGGCTCTACGTGCCGCAGGCCTGGCCGCGGTTCTCGCCCGATCAGATCAAGGCCTTCGTCGGCCAGCCCTACGCCGACGTGGCGGCGGCGGTGATCGGCGCCTTCGCCGGCGACGAGATCGAGCCGGAGATCCTGCTCGACATGTGCCGCGAGGCCTATTCGACCTTCAACCACGTCGCGGTCGTGCCCCTCGTGCAGCTGTCGCCGCAGGCCTTCCTGGCCGAGCTGTTCCACGGTCCGAGCCTGGCCTTCAAGGACGTGGCCATGCAGATCCTGGCGCGTCTCTACGACCATCTGCTGGGCCGCCAGAACCGCACCCAGACCATCCTGTGCGCCACCTCCGGCGACACCGGCGGGGCGGCCGTCGAGGCCTTCCGCGGCCGCAAGAACGTCAAGCTCATCGCGCTCTTCCCGCAGGGCCGGATCTCCGAGGTGCAGCGCCGGTTCATGACCACGGCCGACGAGGCCAACGTCGCCTGCATCGCGGTGCAGGGCACCTTCGACGACTGCCAGGCGATCGTGAAGGACATCTTCGGCGACCCGGTGCTGCGCCAGGCCGTCGATCTCTCCGGCGTCAACTCGATCAACTTCGCCCGCATCGCCGCCCAGGCGGTCTATTACTTCACCACCGCGGTGGCGCTGGGCGCGCCGGAGCGGGCGGTGTCGTTCTGCGTGCCGTCGGGCAATTTCGGCGACGCCTTCGCCGGCTACGCGGCCCACCGGATGGGCCTGCCGATCGCCCGCATCGTGGCCGCCACCAACGCCAACGACATCCTGGCCCGGGCCTTCGAGGAGGGCCGCTACGCGCGCGGCGAGGTGACGCACACCATCTCGCCGGCCATGGACATCCAGGCGGCCTCCAATTTCGAGCGGCTCTATTTCGAAGCGGTGCGCTGCGAGGCGGTGGAGACCACGCGCGCCTTCCAGGCCTTCGCGACCGCCGGCGTGATCGACGTGCCGCCGCAGGCGTTGGCCGCCATGCGCGAGCTGTTCCGGGGAGTCTCGGTCAGCGATGTCGAAATGCGACGCACCATCCTGTCCACGATCAATTATACCGGCCAGCTGATCGACGCGCAAACTGGCGTCGGCGTCGCGGCCATGCGCAAGGTCGA
>JAQGIX010000416.1 GCA_028290925.1 Phenylobacterium sp.
CCGACGGGGCGGTCTATGACGCCAAGCGCCACCTGGCCTTCGTGCCGGCCGGCCGCGACGGAACGCTGGCGGTGATCGGCTTCAGCCGGGGCCAAGCGCACATCGTCGAGCTGGTCCCGACGGAGAAAGGCGCCCGCACCCTCGGGCTCGATGAGCGGACCGGCCGGATCTACCTGCCGAGCGCGCAGTACGTCCTGCCCGCCGGCGGCGGGCGGCCCACGGTCGTGCCGGGGACCTTCCACATGCTGGTGGTCGGGCGCTAAGGCGAGGTTTTAGCGCCACGTTTCCAACACGCCTGCGCCTTGGCCATGTCTCAGAACCGCGTTTCTATCGTGTCCGGGACGAAACGATCGGAACACACAGATGAAACTGACGCCACTGCTGCTAGCCGCGGGCCTCGCCGCCGGCGCCAGCGCCGCGCTTGCGGCGCAACCGGCCTTCACCGGCCACGAACTCTCCGGCCAGGCCAAGGTCAGCCTGGACCAGGCTCGCACCATCGCGCTCAAGGCCCGCCCCGGCCAGATCACCGACCAGGAGCTCGAGAAGGAGAAGGGCGGCACCGGCCTGCGCTATTCCTTCGACGTGAAGGTCCAGAAGGCGGTCTACGAGGTCGGCGTCGACGCCAGGACCGGCAAGCTGCTGGAAAACAAGAAGGAAGGGCCGCACCCGGACTAGCGGCTAGAACGACATCCTGAGGCCCGCCTCGACGCTGCGCGGCGGGGCGGGCGTAAGGCTGCGCGGATTGCGCGCGCCCGGGGCCTCCACGAGCGCCACGGAGGCGGTCGGTGCGAAGGCGCCGCCGGTGGCGTAATGGCGGTCGGTCAGGTTCTCGACCGCGCCGAACAGCTCGACGCTGCGGGTCAGTCGCCACGACCCTGACAGGTTCGCCACCACATAGCCGGGGACCTGCGGCGTCAGGTTCGCCTGGTCGCCGCCCAGCGGGTGGCCGGATGCGGCGATGGCGTCGAGCGCCAGGCGCCAATGCGCCGCGTCGTAGCTGACCCCCACCTTCGCCTGATGGCGCACCACGTCGGGGATATGGTCGCCGGGCCGTACATGGATCAACCCGCCCGCGTCGGCGCCCGGATTATCGGGGCTGGCCAGGGTGAGCGGGGTCTGGAAGGTCGCATCGGTGAAGGCGTAGGTGACGAACCCGCGCCAATGCCCGAACATCAGGCCGGCCTGCGCCTCCACGCCCTGGCGGCGCGTGCGGCCGACATTCTCGAAGAAGCCGCGGCCGAAGACATCGCTGGCCACCCGGCTGATGTCGTCGCGGACCTCGGTGCGGAAGAGGCCGAGGCTCCAGTTGAGCGCCAGGCCCGCCGGCCCCTGACGGCGGCCGCGCAGCCCCGCTTCCCAGGTCGCCGCGGTGACCAGCTTCAACGGCGGATCGGCCACGAAGAAGTTGGTGAGGGAGCAGGGCGCGGCGGGACTGGCGCAGGACAGCTCCGCCGGCGTCGGCGTGCGGCTGGCCATGGCGTAACCGGCGTACACACTGAGGCCGGGCCGCAGCCGGTAGGTCAGGCCGACGGCCGGGTTGAAGCGGTCGAAGCGGTGGTCGCCGTTGAGCGCGGTCCCCAGCTGGTCGGCGAGCTTGAGTTCGGCGTGATCGAACCGGCCCGACGCGGTGAGCGCCAGCGCCGGCGTCAGATGCGCGGTGTCGGTGAGGTAGACGCCCACGTAGCGCGTGCTCACGGCGAGGCCCACCGGGGCGATGGGGCCGCCGCGCTGGTCCACGGCGATCCCCGGCCCGCCGAAACCGCGGTCGGCGGTCAGCGTCCCCAGCAGGGTGTCGGCGCGGAAGGCGGTGCGGCCGGCGTCGAGGCTCGCGCCGAGCGTCAGGTCGTTGGCCAGGCCCGCGACGGGGGCGCTGGAGACCAGCTGCACGCCTGCGCCCCATCGCTCGGTGGTGGTGGCGGTGGTGTTGAGCGCGGCGTAGGGGCCCTCGCCGTTGAAGGCCGGGATCGGCGCGCCGGCCGCATCGGTGAGGATCGGGCCGGTGTCGTCGAGGCAGAGGATCGAGCCGTCCGCGGCGCAGGCCGTGGCCCCGCTGGCGTCGCCGTTGATCGTCTGCTGGCGCAGCCGCGCGGCGTAGAGCTGCCCCTGGATCGAGACCTCGGACGACGCGCGATAGGTGGTGGAAAGCCGGGCCTGGCCCAGGCGGTTGTGCGTCTGGTCCGGATGGGTGAACACCGCGCGCCGGTCGACGGCCAGCAGCTCCACCGGGGCCGGGCCGTTGCCGGTCAGCCGGTTGTCGGCCCCGGTCAGTCCCAGGTCGACGCTCCAGCGCCCGCCCCGCCAGCCGAGGTCAGCGTAGGCCTGGCGGAGCGTGCTGGGCGAAAAGCGGCGCCAGCCGAGGCTGTGCAGCGCCGACGCGCCGACGAACAGGCCCAGGTGATCGCCGGCCACGCCGTATTGCAGCTCGGCGTGGCGGTTCCCGAAGCTGCCGGCCGAGGCCTCCAGCTCGCCGCCGGGATCGTCGAATCCGGTCTTCAGGCGCACGGCCAGCGCGCCGCCGAGCGCGTTCAGGCCGAAGGTCGGGTTGGCGCCCTGCAGGGTGATGCTCTTGATCGCGGCCTCCGGGACGAGGTCCCAGTTCACCGTCTCGCCGAACGGCTGGTTGAGGCGCACCCCGTCCACATAGATCGCCAGCCCCTGGGCCACGCCCTGGAGGGGCGAGGCCTCGAAGCCGCGATAGATCAGGTCGGGCTGGTAGGCTTCGCCCAACTGGTTGTTGAGGCTGACGCCCGGCGCCTGGCGCTCCAGGGCGCCCAGCAGGGCCGAGCCCGCGCCGGGGCGCAGGTCGTCGGCGCCGAGGGTGGTGACCGCGCCCGGAACCTCATCGGCGGCGAGATCGGCGCCGGAGAGCGGCGCCCGGCCGACCACCACGACCCCGCTGACCTCGGTCGGCGCTGGCGCGGCGAGCACGCAGACGGGAAGGAGACAGGAGGATGAAGCCAGGAACAGGAGACCGCGACGCATGGGCCGGCGGACACTAGCCAGCGTCGTGGCTGACCGCAAACCTGGGCTTTAGGCCGTCACGCCGTAATAGCCCTGCTCGCCATAGACGCGCACCAAGCAGGGACGGCCGGAATCCTGGGCCGCGCGGGCGCGCTTGTTGGCGTAGGCCTTGGCGACTTCCTTGTCGATGGAGTGGCCAAAGTACTCGCCTTCGTGCTCCACCGCCCAACGACCATCATGACGCGTGACGGTGAACACCGCCCGGTCGGGGACATCGCGCATCGAGAACTCCTCAGGGCCCGGCGACCAGGGCCATCGGCGACTGGATCCGTTGCCGGTTCTGCTTAGCATAAAACCAAGCAGACGGGTAGATTTATCCAATGAAACTTGCACCCAGGGCGCGCGAACGCCATGATCCGCACATCGAATATCGCTTAGGATCGCCTGCGCTCCTGGTTGAATTCCAGAATTCGTTCTCGGATACGCCCTCGACCCTCACCGAGAATTTGATCTCCGGCCCCCTCTTGGGGTCGCTAGGACTACGTCCGGAAAGGCGCGACCTATGACGACCGGTACTGTTAAGTGGTTCAACGGCCAAAAGGGCTTCGGTTTCATCCAGCCTGACGACGGCGGCAGCGATGTGTTCGTGCACATCTCCGCGGTCGAGCGGGCGGGCATGTCGAGCCTGA
>JAQGIX010000419.1 GCA_028290925.1 Phenylobacterium sp.
ATCCGGATGCTGCACCTCGCGGCCTGTCTCGCGGCCACTGCGCTGGTGGCTGGCCACATCTTCCTGCAGCCCGCGCTGCAGCCGATCGGCAGCTGGCAGCTGTTTCCCGTGCTGGTCTGGGCGGCCCTGGCGTTCAGCGTCGCCGGCGCAAGCCTGGCGCTGGCGGTGGTCGCCGTCATCGGCACCTGGGCGGCCGCGCGCGGCCTGTGGCCGCAACCCGGTATCGCCGCAGACGCGAGCCGCCGGATCCTGATGGCCCAGGAGTTCCTGGCCGCCACCGGCCTCACCGCCCTGGTGCTGGCCGCCGTGGCCGACGAGCGGCGGGCCAAGGACCAGATCGCCCGCAGCGAACGGCGGTTGCTCGCCGAGACCGAGGCGCTGGAGACGCTGAACGCCACCGGCGAACTGATCGCCGCGGAGTTGGAGCTGGACAACGTGGTGCAGACCGTGACCGACGCCGGCGTCACGCTGACCCGCGCCAAGTTCGGGGCGTTCTTCTACAATGTGATCGGCGACCGCGGCGAAGAATACCTGCTCTTCAGCCTGTCCGGCGCGCCGCGCGAAGCGTTCGAGAAATTCGGCATGCCGCGCAACACCGCGGTGTTCGCCCCGACCTTCGCCGGCGAGGGTGTGATGCGGTCCGACGACATCACCAAGGACCCGCGCTACGGCAAGAGCGCCCCGCACAACGGCCAGCCGAAGGGCCACCTGCCGGTGCGCAGCTATCTGGCCGCGCCGGTGAGGTCGCGGTCGGGCGAGGTGCTCGGCGGGCTGTTCTTCGGTCACCCCGAGGCGGGCGTGTTTGACGAGCGGGCCGAACGGCTGGCGGCGGGGCTGGCCGGCCAGGCGGCGATCGCCATCGATAATGCGCGCCTCTATCAGGCGGCCCAACGGGAGATCGCCGAGCGCACGCGGGCCGAGGAGCACCAGCGGCTCCTGATCAACGAGCTGAACCATCGGGTGAAGAACACGCTGGCCACGGTGCAGTCGATCGCCGCCCAGACCCGGCGCACGGCGAGCGATCCCAAGGCCAGCTATGACTCCTTCATCGACCGGCTGGTGGCCCTGTCGCGGGCGCACGACGTGCTGACCAAGCAGCGCTGGGAAGGCGCGGACCTGCACGACATCGTCGAGGTCGCGGCGCAGCCCTTCGACGTGGGCGGCGGCCGGTTCAAGATCGCCGGCCCTTCGGTCTGGCTCGAGCCGCAGGCCGCGCTGGCGCTGGCCATGGCCTTGCACGAGCTGGCCACCAATGCGGCGAAGTACGGCGCGCTGAAGGCGGCCCACGGCAAGGTGACGCTGAACTGGGCCGCAAAGCCAGATGATGATGGCCTCGACCTGGAGCTCACCTGGCGCGAGGCGCACGGACCGAAGGTCGCGGCGCCGTCGCACAAGGGCTTCGGCTCGCGGCTGCTGGAGCGGGGGCTGGCCGGCGAACTGAACGGCCAGGTGAGCGTGGACTACCGGCCGGGCGGCCTGGTCTGCGTCATAAGGGCCAAGCTGCCCGCGCTGGACGCCGCGGCCCAGGCGGCGGCCGAGTAGGTGTGAGTTCTCATTTTGTTCTTGACAAACGCGCGCGAATTTGGGGCGCGCAGATCGTGGCGTGTGACGCGGCGCGGAGGTTGGCGGTGCAGACGGATGAGGCGGAGCATGCGCTGGGGGATCGGGTCGGCAAATGACCGAAGGCCACAGGGCGTCGCCGGTTTCGACGGCTGCCCCGCGGCAAGATCGAAGTATCGACCTCGGCCTCATCAAGATGCGCTACCGCGAGCTAGGGCGGCCCGCCAGCATTGGCCTGCAGGTGAAGCCCAGCACGCATCGCAAGCAACAAAAACGGAGACATCAAGTGGCGAAAATGCCTTTGGGCCAACCCAGAAGCGTGCCCGATCCAGCGGGCGATCTCTATGACCAGCAGATGGCCAAGTTGCGGGCCCAGAGGGAGGCGGAAGATCGCGGCGACGGTTCGCCGCTTGACCTCGCCCAGAATGCATTTCGTGATTTCCAGAATGGGCCGCGCGTTCCGCGCCCCAATACGGCGGAGACCTTCATCCCGGTCGTGGGCCCTGCCTGGGAGGCGATCGGCGATCTCCAAGACGGCGACTACGGCGGCGCAGCATTCAACGGGGCGATGGCGGTTGCCGACGCCTTGCCGATCGGGGTTGGTTTGAAAGGCCTGAATTCCCTGCGAAAGGGTGTTGGCCTTATGAAAGGCGGCTCGGTGACTGCGGACGCTGCTCGCAAGGTGTTGCGTCGCTTGGGCGTTGCAGGTCCGGGTGAGGAAGTCCATCACACGGTTCCGCTCGAAGGCCTGGGCCGCAATGTTCAGGACTGGCGAAACCACTATGCCTTCCTGAAGGTCCTTCCGCAGCAACAGCACCGACGCCTCACGGGAAGTTGGATGGGGAAGCCAATGTATGGCCCGCTGCGCCGCGCTTGGTATGGCACGACGGATTGGATGAAGGCGGCGCCTGCCGGTTTGGCGGGATGGACCGCAGACGCGGTGCAAAACATCGCCGGACCGGCTTCACCATCCGGTCGAGGCCCTGGATCAACACGAACACCCTAACTCCCTACTTCACAGCCTTGTGTTCGGCGTTTATGTTCTCCGAATGTTCCAGGGGGGCCGCGTGCGGACGACCGAGATCGATTTCCATTTTCCAGTCTTGGGGCTTACGACGGACAAGGACGTCTGGGGCTTTCCCGATCTGGAGCGTTTGACGAAATGCGGGCCACGTACGCTGCGGGATAACATGCAGGACCGGATGGAACTCGTCGATGCCGATGGCCGCCGCTGGTTGGTCACCTCGGTTCGACGGACCGGCCGCGCCGGTCCTCTGCTATCGAGGTGGTTCAGATCTCTGCTCACGGGCGTCCCGCAGTATCGCATTGAGCACGAGCTGGACTCGCTCGAGCCATTCACGCTGCAGCACATTCAACAGCGGGTTTGCGAGGCGATGCAGGCCCACCCGGACTTCTGGTGTGACGATGACGAGCGCGAAACGGTCTTGCCGGAGCGGCTGGCGGAAGTGAAGGCGACGCCGACGATCTCGGCTATCCACCAAGTGCTCGGCTTGGATACTTTCGAGGGCTATTGACCCGTCAGATGCGTTTGGAGTTCGCAATCGACCCAAACTCGAAGGTTGCCGCGTCCGCCCTTCCCTAGCTCGCTGACCGCCGCTTTCGACCGGGCAGCAGGCGTGATGCCACTGGCGGCTTACGCCTCTGAGCGCGTTTCGAGGCCGCGTTGGAGAATAACCTAAGTGAAGGCGTCCCGGCGGCCCGCCTGGAAAGATGCCGACCGACCACGAACGGGAGACCGGGATGGATGACGTCGTGCTCACGGTTCGGCCGATGGCCCACGGGTGGTTCGTCGAGGGGCCCCAACGCCTTGAGACCCTTGCATTCTTCTCTGGCGCCAAGGCTGAGGCTCAAGCCCATGCGCTTGCCAGGTGCATGGCGGACCTCGGGCGCGACGCGCGCGTACTGGTCCAAGATCGCACAGAGCAGATCATCGGCAGCACCCGCTACTTTGCTCGAGACAGCTGACCTCGTCGTCCGGGGCGGCGTCATGGGCGCAGGTCATGGCGGCGCTGTCGTCTTCGGGACCGCCGCTCAACCCGATGATTTTCCGCGAGTTCCCGGCGCGGCGCTCCGGGCCCCTCGGGGTCACGTCAGATGTTGACCGCAAGCAGGACCAGGGCGGCGGCCAGCAGGGTCACCAAGCTGCCGATCGCCGCGGCCGACAAGCCCGAGCTGTTGTCGAACGCCCAGCGACGCAGGGCCCTCACCAGGCGCGTCCGCCGGGTGTGCGCGGGTCGACTCACCCACGGCATCTCTCTGCTCCTGGCCTCCTACGGTTCGGCCAATCAACGACCCGCCCGGACGTGTGGTTCGGGGTCGCCAGGACGCGGTCCAGGGCGCCACCGACCGGGGCCGGAGCTAGCGTATCCATGCCGCCGCCGTTTCGGCGTCGCGGGTCCGGGCGCTGTGCGCGGCCAGGACCCGATCGACCAGATGGTTCCCGATCCCAAGCGAGACCGCACCGCCGCTGAGGGTCCCGACGAGCGGCATGAACAGATAGAGGCCCGCGCCCTCCAGCGCCGCGGCCGCCAGCCCCAGCAGGACGATCGCGCCGGCCGCCCAGGGCGGCGCGGCGGCCAGACGCAGGATCTGCACGATGCGGGCGCGAAGTCCGGAGGTCAAAGCGCCAGCTCCCCGTAGAGCGGCCGATAAGACCCACCCTTGCGCAGCACGCGCTGCACGGGGGCCTTCAGGCCGGCGGGGGTCCGGGCCTTGAGCGTCAGCCACGCCAGGTCCCCGAAGCGTCCTGCGTGGTCGAAGGCGTGCCGGAAGCCTCGTCGCGACAGCAGGGGCATCGCGTTGCTGAGCGGCCCGGTTGTCAGGGCGCGCGCGACCAGCCAGTAGACCATGTCCTGCAGGTGCGCCTCGAAATCCGCGGCGTATTGCGGGTAGCGAGGACGGAAGGCGTCGAGGGTCAGTTCGCAGGAGCGCAACATGCGCAACGCGTTGCTGGACAGGCTGCGCCGGGTGAGCCGATAGCCCGTGAGATGCTGGCGGACCACCCGGAACTCATTGTGCTCCGCCACTCGCAGGTAGAACATCAGGTCTTCGCAGCCTTCGGCGCCGCGCGCCCGCAGCGAGGGGTCGTAGCCCCCGGCTCTTTCGAACGCGGCGCGGCGAACCAGGGTGCAGGAGCCGTTGCCGACGAAGTTGAAGCGGCAAAGCTTTTGGAACACCTCGCCTTCGGCGCATGGCCCCTGCCAGATCGAGAAGACCCGATCGTCCTCGTTGATCAGGGCCGACCAAGTGTAGGTCAGGCCGACGCGCTCGCCGCCCTCGGTCATCGCGCGCATCTGAAAGGCGATCTTCTCAGGCGCCCAGAGGTCGTCGGCGTCGACGAAAGCCAGGTAGTCGCCGCGAGCCGCCGCCGCGCCGCGATTGCGGGCGGCGGCGACGCCGGCGTTGGCTTGGCTCACAAGACGTATGCGGCGGTCCTCGCACGCCAGGCGGGCGACCAGAGCCGGGCCGTCGTCGGTCGAGCCATCGTCGATGACAAGGATCTCAAGATTCGGCCACGACTGGCCGCTGACGCTCCGCAGCGTCCTCTCAATGGTCGCTTCGCCGTTGAACAGCGGTACGACCACCGAGACCAGCGCCTCTGGCGCGACCCCTCGCATGGCCCCGGGCCTTAGAGGTCGAGCTGCGCGCCGGATGGCGCTTCCGCGCCGCCGGCGATGGCAGCCGAGACCGGAGCCAACGGCTTTTCCGCGGCAGCGGGGACCAACGCCGCCGGCGTGACGATGTCGAGCGGCGCGAGGACCGGCGCCGGCGCCAGCAGTGGCGCGGGCTGCTTGGCCAGTTCCGCGCGGAACCAGTCGATGGTCCGATCGACACCTTCCTCATAGCAGACGGCGCAGTCCCATCCGGGGATCATCCGACGGTTGATGGTCAGGTCCGGGCGGCGATTGGTCGGGTCCTGGGGCGCCGGCGGCAGGTGCACGATCGGGCGCTCCGGGAAGCGCTTCTGGATATATTTGGCCACCTCCAGCACTGAGATCTCGCGGTCGTTGCCGACGTTCAGCGGACCCGGATAGTCGCAGCCGTCCCGCCAGAAGTAGCGGGCGAGACCCTCGACGATGTCGTCGATGTAGCCCCAGCTGCGGCTCTGCGAGCCGTCGCCGTAGACCGTGAGCGGCAGTCCGCGCAGGGCCTGGGTGACGAAGTTCGAGACCGCCCGGCCGTCGTCGGCCCGCGTCCGCGGACCGAACACGTTGAACAGCCGAACGACCTTGATGCGGACACCCATCACCCTGTGGGCCTCGAAGAGCATCGCCTCGACGCAGCGCTTGCTTTCGTCGTAGGCGGCGCGCGGCCCGGTGCAGTCCACCGATCCGCGATAGCTCTCGGGCTGCGGCGAGACCAGGGGATCGCCATAGACCTCGGACGTCGAGGTGTAGGCGACCTGCCCGCCCGGCGCGAGGAGGCCAAGGAGGCGCATGGCGCCGATCACATTGGCCGAGATGGTCCGCAGGGGTTGGGTCATGTACCAGGGCGGCGAAGCCGGCGAGGCCAGGTGATAGATCTCATCGAACTTGCCGACGATCGGCGCCTGCTCGATGTCGCCGACGAGAATCCGCACGCGCGAATCCTGGACGTGGGCGAGGTTCTCCTCGCTGCCCGTCCAGAGGTTGTCGACAACCAGGCATTCGTCGAGGTCTGACCGCTGCAACAGCCGGTCGACCAGATGAGAGCCGATGAAGCCCAGGCCACCGGCGACGAGGATGCGAGTCATGGAATTGCCCCAGCTCTTGTCCGTCCCAACCGCAAAGCTTTTGCCCCTAGCTCTAATTCGCCTCGCGGAACCGCGGCGCTAACTCTAAGACAAGACAGGCTGTTCCGGATCAGACGCAAGAAATCGCCGAATTTGTCCCAATCTGCACTTCATCATGAGGCGAAAATCAAGCACTTGTGATCAATCTATCTTCTGGCGTAGCTTTGCTATTCTTGTGGTTACGCTAGCCATCCCGGAATTATTCCGGCATAGCTTACTTTGCGAGTGCCCGCTGAGGCTGTTGCACCCTTCAGACCAAGTCGTCTGCGGGCGTCAAATTGAAGCCACTCGTGGGGAGGAGTCCTGGGGCCGCTTGCGACCCTCCCGAGGCGCGACGGAGCGCCTGAGACAGTCAGCTGCCGCTCGCCGTCAGGTGGCGACGTTCACCAGGTCTGCTTCCCGGCTGATACGATCAAGGCCCACTTGCCGGATGGCCGCCAAAGGGTGCTCTCGACCCATTGCTGATTTTAGCCTGACTGAGAGCGTAGCCTTGTAAACGGAACCGCCTGGATATTTTCCCGAAATTCTGGGGCAGAGAGATGTTCGCACGGCTCTTCATCGCGGCCACGGGTCTCGTTTTTCTCGCCTTTGGAATTTGGGGCTTGGTCAGCCCGGCCGAAATGATGAGCCGCTTCGGCGTGGCGACGCTCAATCCGGAGGGAAAGACCGCGATCCGCGCAATGTATGGAGGCTTCCTGATTGGGTCCGGCCTGCTCTTCCTATTTTGTGCCGTCGACGTCCGGCGGACGCAATTTGGCTTGCAAGCAATGCTGTTGGTCACAGGCTCGATTCTTGGCGCCCGGATCATCGGCATGGCCCTGGACCGCTCCGCCAGCCCTTACCACCTTGGCTACGCGGCCTTAGAGATCCTCGGCGTTTTCGGGAGCGCCGGCTTCCTGTGGGCAGGCGCGCGGCACGCCGGCTAGCCATCGCAGATACATGCCCGCCTCACGGCGGGAGGCTGGTCAACCAAGCCCGCAGGCTGATCACCGCGAGGCTTCGGACAAACGTCAGCTTACGACCCAACGCAGACTCCGGGAGGCGCCGATGCCAAGTAGTGTCGCCAATGCAAGGATATGGGCGCTCGGCGGGGTCCTTCGAGGCGATCCCTAAGCTTCAGGAAGGGACACACGACAAGCCAGTGGAGCGCTGCACCGATGCCGAGTGTGCATACCAGGGCAAAGGCGAATGCCACGTCCTGAACCGGTGCCGGCAGCCGTGGGGCCGCGACCTGTACCGTGGAAGGCGGCCTTGGTTCAGATCGAGGCGGTAAGTCCCCGCGGCCAAAGCGCCTGCGCCCGGGAGCCCGACTCCGGACGCCGAAGAGGACGTCCGGCAATCTGCGGCAAAGCGCGCGCATCTTTCTGAGATTTTGCTTCCCCCCTGCTTCCCGAGGCCTTCTGGCAGCCTCGGGAGAGGGGGTAAAGTGACACTAGGTCACTGAGAAATATGGTGCCGCCGCGCAGGATTGAACTGCGGACCTCGTCCTTACCAAGGACGCGCTCTACCACTGAGCTACGGCGGCGAATGGCGAGGCGGGGGCTATAGCCAACGTCGGCGCCGGCGTGAAGCCCCAATCCGCGCTGCACGGACTTGACGGCCCGGACGCCTCGCCGCACCCACGGGCCATGGCGACCCACGATGACCCGGCCAAGCCCAAGCCCTCTGCGCGCGAGATTAAGCTCGCCCAGGCGCTGCGGGCCAACCTGCGGCGGCGAAAGACGGGCGCCGAGCCCTCGGCTCCCGCCGCAGCGCCGAAGCCGCCGAAGGCGGACTGACGCGGCCCTTTGCGTGGGGCGCCGCGCGCGCTAGATAAACAGCATCTGGGCTGGCCCCCGCGACTCCCCAAAAAGCGCGGCCGTTTCGAAGGATTGGGATTGGACCGCATCGCCATCATCGGCGGCGCGCGGCTGGAGGGGGAAATCCCGATCAGCGGCGCCAAGAACTCGGCCATCAAGCTGATGGCGGCGAGCCTGCTCACCGACGAGCCGCTGCGGCTCACCAACATGCCGCGGCTGGCTGACACCCGGTTCCTGGGCAAGCTGTTGCAGCGGCTGGGCACGGAAGTGTCCGAGTCCGAAGGCGCCGACGGGCCGGAGACCCTGCTGCAGACCCGCGAGATCATCAGCACCATCGCGCCCTACGACCTCGTCCGCCAGATGCGGGCCTCGTTCAATGTGCTGGGTCCGCTGCTCGCCCGCACGGGCCAGGCGAAGGTGTCGCTGCCCGGCGGCTGCACGATCGGGGCGCGACCGGTCGACCTGCATCTGCAGGCGCTCGAGGCGCTCGGCGCGCGCATCGATCTGCATGAAGGCTATGTCTATGCTCAGGCGCCGCGCGGCCTGCGGGGCGGACGTATCGATTTTCCGATCAATTCCGTCGGGGCGACGGAGCACGCGATGCTGGCCGCCGTCCTGGCCGAGGGGGACAGCGAGATCACCAACGCCGCGCGCGAGCCGGAAATGGTCGATCTGGCCGAATGCCTCAACAAGATGGGCGCGAAGGTTTCCGGCGCCGGCACCTCGACGATCCAGATCCAGGGCGTCAGCCGTCTGTCAGGCGCGACCCATGCGGTGATGCCCGATCGAATCGAGACCGGCACCTATGCGGTCGCGGCGGCCATGGCCGGCGGCGAGGTCCGGCTGACGCGCACCCGCAGCGATTTCATCGAGACCCTCCTCGACAAGATGGGCGAAGCTGGGGTCGAAGTGACGTTGCACAACGATGGCCTGACGGTGAAGCGCAATGGCGCAAGGCTGCGGGCGGTCGAGATCGACACCGCACCCTATCCCGGGTTCGCCACCGATCTGCAGGCGCAGTTCATGGCCTTGATGACCCTGGCCGAGGGCGAGAGCGTGATCCGCGAGACGATTTTCGAGAACCGCTTCATGCATGCGCCTGAGCTGAGTCGGCTGGGCGCGGACATCACCGTCTCCGGCGGCGAGGCCCGGGTGCGCGGCGTCGAGTCCCTAGAAGGCGCGCAGGTGATGGCCACCGACCTGCGCGCTTCGGTCAGCCTGGTGATCGCCGGCCTGGCGGGACGTGGCGAGACCATGGTCAATCGGGTCTATCACCTGGACCGCGGTTTCGAGCGGCTCGAGGAAAAGCTCAGCGCCTGCGGCGCACAGATCCGCCGCATCAAGGGCGGGGACGACGAAGAATAGCTGCCGATGGTCGATCCCAAACCCCTAAGGCTGCTGGCGCAGGACCCCCAGGATCTGGAGGTCATATCCGCGGCCATGCAGGACGCCGTGCTCAAGGTCGGCGACATCGCTTTCGAGCAGAAGGCGCGGCGGCTCACCGTGGCTTTCAACCGCTACCGATGGGAAGCGGGCGCGGGAGGACGGGTGCGCGCCGGGCTGCAACTGGGCGGCGTCCTGAAGGTGCAGACCCGCAAGATCCGCCGCGGCGCGCGCGACGCTGTGCTCGAACTGCTGGCGATGACCTTCACGCCCGGGGACGCGCCCGGCGGGATCGTGACGCTGAGCTTCGCCGGCGGCGGAGACCTGCGGGCGAGCGTAGAATGCGTGGAAGCTGTGCTGGCGGACTTGTCGACGCCCTGGCCCACGCCGCACACGCCGGCGCACGAGTTCTGAGCACGCGCGATGGCGCTTCGCGCGCGCCGCAGCTAAACAACGCCCGCCATGCGCCGCTTTCGCTTCACCGATCCCGGCTTCGAGGCCGCCTTCGCCGCCTTCGTGGACGAGCGCCGCGACACCCCCGAGGAGGTGGACGCGACTGTCCGCGACATCCTGGCGGCGGTGAGATCAGAAGGGCTGGCGGCGGTCCTGCGCCTGGCGCACCAGTTCGACGGCGTCGAGCTTGACGAGACCACAATCCGGGTGAGCGAGGCCGAGATCCAGGCCGGCGCGGCGGCCTGTCCGACCGAGGTCCGCGATGCGATCGCCTTCGCCGCCAAGCGCATCCGCGCTTATCACGAGCGTCAGCGGCCGGCTGATCAGCGCTTCACCGATGACGCCGGCGTCGAGCTGGGCTGGCGCTGGACCGCCATCGAGGCGGTGGGAATCTATGTTCCGGGTGGACGGGCGGCCTATCCCTCGACCGTACTGATGAACGCCGTGCCGGCGGCGGTGGCCGGCGTCGGCCGCATCGCCATGGTGACGCCGCCCGGCAAGCTGCAGCCGGCGGTGCTGGCGGCGGCCAAGGAAGCCGGCGTTTCCGAGATCTGGCGGGTCGGCGGCGCGCAGGCGGTGGCGGCGCTCGCTTATGGCGCCGGGCCGATCCAGCCGGTCGACAAGATCGTGGGGCCGGGGAACGCTTTCGTCACGGCCGCCAAGCGCCGGGTCTATGGCGTCGTCGGGATCGATGCGCTGGCGGGCCCGTCGGAGATCGTGGTGGTGGCCGACGGGGCCAACCGGCCCGATTGGATCGCCGCCGATCTCTTGTCCCAGGCCGAACACGACCCCGCCGCCCAGTCCATCCTGATCACCGATGACGAGGCCTTCGCTGAGAAGGTCGAGGCCGCGATGCGGTCTCAGCTGTCGAGCCTCTCGACTGGCGAGGACGCCGCCGCCTCCTGGCGGGATCACGGCGCGGTGGTCATCGCCCCCCTCGAGGAGGCGCCGCGCCTCGTCGACCGGATCGCGCCCGAGCATGTGGAATTCGCCGTCACCGATCCGGAGCAGCTGGCCGATCGGGTCAGGCACGCCGGCGCCATATTCCTGGGCCGCCATGCGCCCGAGGCGATCGGTGACTATGTGGCGGGCTCCAATCACGTCCTGCCCACCAGCCGCGCCGCGCGGTTTTCATCTGGCCTGTCGCTCTATGATTTCCTGAAGCGGACCTCGATCGTAAAGTGCGACGAGGCGGCGTTCGCCGCGTTGGCGCCGGCGACCGTGACCCTCGCCGAAGCCGAGGGCCTGCCCGCCCACGCGCGCTCCGCCGCCATTCGGATGGGCCAAAGCTGATCAGCGCCTGACGCCGCGCGCGTCGGGCGCTCTTTTCTTATGCGCCGAACCTCGAGCGTCGCCGCGCAGGATGACGCGAGGGGGCGGAATGCCATAAAGCACCCCTTAGACCCTCACGTCCGGACGCCATGGCCGACGACGACCGCAAGATGCAACGCCTGGAAAAGGTCGAGCTCGACGAGGATTCCCTCGCGGCGGTTTCGCGCGACCAGGAGCAGGAGCGGCAGATCGCCATCTTCGATCTGCTGGAGGAGAACTATTTCAAGCCCGATGGCGCGGAGCGCGGCCCGTACGAGCTGAAGATGGGCCTAGTCGAGAACCGCCTCCTGCTGGACGTCCGGGGACCGGGTTACGAGCACCGGCACATTCTCTCGCTGTCGCCGTTCCGCAGCCTGATCAAAGACTATTTCATGATCTGTGAGAGCTACTACCAGGCGATCCGTAATTCGACGCCGGCGCAGATCGAGGCCTTGGACATGGGCCGGCGCGGTCTGCACAACGAGGCCTCCGACCTGCTGCGGACGCGCCTGGCCGGCAAGATCGACACCGATCTCGACACCGCACGGCGCCTCTTCACCCTCATCTGTGCGCTGCATTGGCGGGGCTGACGGCGCATGCCAGCTGATCCGCCGCCGACCCGACCCGGGGCCGTCCTCTTCGCGTGCAACTTCAATCGTGTCCGCTCGCCGATGGCCGAAGCCTTGTTGAAGCGGCTGGTGGGCGACCGCGTCTATGTGGATAGCTGCGGCCTCAAGCATCCGCCGCCGCATCTGGAGACGGACGAGGCGGGCGTCGATCCGTTCGTCGCGGCTGTGATGTCGGAAATCGGCTGCGACCTGACTGGCCACCGGGTGAAGACCTTTGACGAGTTGGAGGACGATTCCTTCGACCTGGTGATTTCGCTGACCCCCGAGTCGCAGCACCGCGCCGTCGAGCTCGCCCGCGGACGGGCGGCCGAGATCGAGTATTGGCCGATCTTCGATCCCACCCTGGCGGAGGGTTCCCGCGAGGCGCGCCTCAGTGTCTATCGCGATGTCCGCGAGGCGCTGGCGAGGCGGATCTCCGAGCGGTTCGGCGGCTAGCGCCAGCAACCATCGACCTTGTCCCCCCGCCTGGGTATAATTCAGCCCTGTTCACGGCTCGCAGCCTGACGTAAAGGCGCGAGCCGTCGTTTTTATGTCCTGCTGGGAGAATGCATGGCGAAAGAAGAACTGTTGGAGTTCCCCGGAACGGTCTCGGAAGTGCTTCCGAATGCGACCTTCCGTGTGAAGCTTGAGAACGACCACGAGATCATCGCCCATACGGCCGGCAAGATGCGCAAGAACCGCATCCGGGTTTCCGCCGGCGATAAGGTGCTCGTGGAGATGACGCCCTACGACCTGACCAAGGGCCGCATCACCTTCCGCGTCCGCTAGGGGCGCGATCCGCGCCTTGCAGACGCCGCCGAGCCTGGTGCTGGCCTCCGCAAGTCCCAGGCGGCTCGCGCTGTTGCGCCAGGTCGGGCTGGAGCCGGACCATGTCGAGGCCGCCGAGCTCGACGAAACCCCCCATCCGAAGGAAACACCGCGCGACCTGGCGAAGCGCCTTGCCGCGGCCAAGGCGCAGGGCGTGGCGCGAATCCACCCCGAAGCCTTCGTACTGGCCGCCGACACCGTGGTGAGCCTGGGCCGGCGCGTATTGCCGAAGGTCGAGACCGACGACGAGGGACGAGCCTGTCTTGTGCTGCTGTCCGGCCGGGCGCACCGGGTGCTGACCGCGGTCTGCGTCGCCGCCCCAGACGGCCGGAAAGCCGCCCGGCTGGTGGAGAGCCGGGTGCGCTTCAAGCGCCTGACCGACGCCGAGATCGCGTCCTACCTCGCCTCGGCCGAAGGGTTGGGGAAGGCTGGCGGCTACGCCATCCAGGGGCGCGCTGGCGCCTTCGTCACCGAACTGCAAGGCTCCTATTCCGCCGTCGTCGGCCTGCCGCTCTACGAGACCCTGAACCTGCTCCAGGGCCTGGGCTACGTGCGGCCATGAGCCGGCGTGGCCTGTTCCTAGATCGAAGCCCGGGCGAGTTGCGCGGCGTCGTGTCGCTCGAGGGCCGGCCGGAGCGCTTGATCCTGCGCCGGGACGAGGACGATCCCAGGCTGCAGTTGGGCGCCCGGCTGGTCGCGCGCGTGGCCGGCCTGGAGCCGG
>JAQGIX010000018.1 GCA_028290925.1 Phenylobacterium sp.
AAGAGCTTGGCGAGGCCGGCCAGCAGGGCGTCGCCCCACAGGCCGCCCAGGCCCTTGGCCAGCGGCCAGGCGGCGGGCGGCGGCGGGAAGGCCAGCGCGCCGGCCAGCGTCAGGATGCCCAAGGTCCCCACCAGGGCGCGCAGGCGGATGGCCCCGCGGGTCTCGTTCGGCTCGGCGGCGGTCACCCGCGAGAGGCCCAGCACCACCATCATCAGCGCCAGCAGGGCGCAGGCCAGGCCCAGCGACTGGACGCCGATGTCGGCCGCCAGGGCGCCCGGCAGGCCCATGATGTTGCCCGGCCGCTCCGGGGCGGCGGCGTTCAGGCTCGGATCGGCGGGATTGTAGGTGGCGAAGGCCGCGGCCAGGCCGACCCCGGCGGCCACGGTGAAGCCTCCGCGCATGCGGGCGGTGTGCGGATGCGACCAGGCCAGGCCCGCGACCTGCATCGCCCACGCCATGCCCGTCTTCCGCGCCGCCCGCGCCATGCCCGTCTCGCCCCTCGCTGGAATGTCCGCCCTTGTTTGCGGCTGAAAGCGTTAAGAGCCGTGTACTTTGATCCGGCGCTTCCGCTCCTCAGATCGCCGGATTAGGGTCCGCGCCATGATCTGGACCATGCCCCGCCCCGTCCTGCAGTGGGTCGCCAGCCTGATGGCGCTCGGCGCCGCGAGCGCGTTCGTCATGGGGATCCTCAACGCCCCGGACCACAGCGGCCGGCTGCCCGGCGAGCGCGCGGCCAGGGGGAGCGCGGTGGCCGGGACGGCGATCAACGCCGCCGACGCCACGCCGCTCAGCCAGGAGCGGATCGAGGCCCCGCCGAAGCCCGCGCCCAAAGCGACCAACGCCAATGAGTCCGACGCCGCCGACACCGCCGACCAGCCGGTCAACGTCATCCCGCCGGTCGATACCGCCGACGCCAGCAAGGCGCCGCCGGTGATCACGCCGCCCCCGCCGGCCGAGACGCCCGCGCCGCCGCCGGAAGAGCCGCCGCACTGACACGCCTCGCCCCGCGGGCGGGCCTAAGGGTCGATGAGGGGCGCCAGCGGGTGACGCCAGACCAGCACCACGGCGTCGCCGCCGACCAGCCGTTCGGACGGCGCGCCGAACTGGCTCCGCGCCGCCGCCTCGCAGGCCTCGAGCGCGGGACACCCCTCGATGTCGCTGCGGATCACCAGGAAAAGCGGCGCGCCCGCGGGCTCCGCCTGGGGCGCGAACCACAGGCTCGACGCCTCCACCGGCCGCCGAGCCACCCGGCCGTGCTGGAACACCACCGGACGGATCGTCACCGCGCCGTCGGTCAGGGCCTCCATGGCGAGCGCGTTGGCCCCCCAGTACGGACCGTAGCCGTAGGCCAGCCTGTGCGCCTGCAGGAACGCGCCGAGCGCCTTCGCCGCGGGCGGTTCTGACGGCGGGACCGGCTGGGTCCACAACTGCGGCGTCATCGCCGCGCCGGAGGCCACGAAGAGCGCGGCGTAAGCCCCGACCGCCGCCTTGGCCGCCCATGGTCCGGTCCGCCATCGCTCGGCCGCCGCCATGGCGACCAGCAGGGCGCCGAAGAAGTAGAGATTGGGGAAGAAGCGGCCGACGTAGAGGCCGCTGGCCGGCGGACCGAGCAGGTAGAGCGTGGTGACCGCGCCGATGGACAGCACCGCGACCCCGCCGACCAGCTGGCGGCCGGCGCTCGCCCGCGGCAGGCCCCACAACACCAGGAGGCTGGAGGCGCCCACCATCGCCGCCAGGGCGGCCACGGAGATCACCTGGGTGCTGATGGCCTCGAGGTCCCCGCCGGGCAGGATGTTGAACATCACCGCGAGCGCGCGATAGCCGAACCGCAGGTTGACCAGCATCGCCTGCCAGCCGCCCGGCTGGAAATGGCCCCGCGGCAGGAAGTGGAGCGCCCCGAACGGGTGCTTGTAGGCCGCCCACAGCGCAAGGGCGCTGGCCAGGCAGAGGGTGAGCGCGATGGCGCCAAGCCGCGTCCGCCGATGGACGGCGGCCAGGCCGCCGCTCGCCAGGACTAGGGGGACCGCGATCGCCGCGCTCGCCCAGGGGTCGGAAACCGCGTCGACGAACACCGCCAGGCCGGCCGCGATACAGGGCCCGTAGGCCTGTCGCTCAACGCCCCACAGGGCGAGGAGCAGGACCGCCAGGCCCCAGGCCATGGAGACGTTGTGGGTGATCGGGTAGCTGAGGAAGCCGATGTGCCCCAGCGCGTAGTAGTTGGCGAACAGCAGGACGCATCCGGTGATCGCCGCCGCCCGCCAACCGGCCAGCTTGGCGGCGAGCCAGGCCGTCATGGCCACGGACGCCACGAAGAACAGCCAGCCGACCAGCGCGGCGATCCGCGATGTGGCCCCGAACGCCGAGTAGAACAGGGAAGAGATCGGGACGAGCGAGAACAGCCAGTTGTCCTCGGTGTAGGTCCAGGACCGCAGGAAGCCCAGGCCGTGCTCGCGCACGCCGCGCCACAGCGCGACGGTGACGAAGATGTCCGGGTCGGTCTTCCAGGCGACAAGGCAGTAGTGCAGCGAGATCCACAGGCCGGCCGAGGCCAGCGCGGCGACCGCGGCGGCGCCGCTCAGGGTCTGCAGGCGCGGCCGGGCGAGGCTC
>JAQGIX010000031.1 GCA_028290925.1 Phenylobacterium sp.
GCCCGACGCGCCCGCGCCGCGCCCGCCGGAAACCACGGCGACGCCCGGCCACGCCCTGAGCCTGAAGGGCGCCCGGGTGCTGATCGTCGAGGACGCGGTGCTGCTGGCCCTGGAGCTTGAGACCGGGCTGTCGGAGGCCGGCGCCGAGGTGATCGGCCCGGCCTACGAGCTGGAGGAGGCGATGGCGCTGCTCGACCGCCCGATCGACGCGGCGGTGCTCGACGCCAACCTGAACGGCCGCTCGGTGATGCCGGTCGCCGAGGCGCTGGCCGCCCGCAAGGTGCCGTTCCTGTTCGCCACCGGCTATGGCGAGGCGGGCGGCGCCCCGGGCGGCTTCGACGCGCCGGTGATCCGCAAGCCCTACGACGTGAGCCAGGTGGCCGCCGCCGTGGCCGAGCTGCTTGCGACGCGCTGACCCTGAGACAAGGCGCCGCCTCGCGGCCCGAAAGGCCAGGCCCTAGACCTGTGCATGGGGGACCTGCGGCCCAAGCCTGCAGGGGCCGGACCGGCGGCCGAGGGACATCGCCCGGATCAAGCGACCCGACCTCCAACCGGCCTGCTCGCCAAGGCGTCAGATGACGCCCTTGGCGCGCAGCGCCGCGATCCGCTGTGGCGTGCAGCCGGCCACATCCCGCAAGACAGCCTCCGTATGCTCGCCCAGCGCCGGGCCTGGCCAGCGCACCCGGCCGGGCGTCGCCGAGAGCTTCGGGAAGGCGTTCTGCATCTTCACCTGGCCGAACACCGGGTGCGGCAGCTCGACGATCGCCTCGCGCGCCAGGTACTGCGGATCCTCCAGCATGTCCGGGGCGCGGAACACCCGGCTGGCCGGCACGCCGCGGGACTCCAGCAAGGCCAGCAGCGCCTCCAGGGACCGGCCCCCGGTCCAGGCGGCGACCAGCGCATCGAGCTCGGCCTGGTTGCGGCCGCGGGCGGCGTGGTCCACGAACTTCGGGTCCTTGGCCAGGTCCGGGCGGTCCATGGCCTCGCAGAGCCGCGCGAACACCGTATCGCCGTTGCCGCCGATCAGGATCAGTTCGCCGCTCGCGCAGGGGTAGGCGTTGGACGGCGCGATGCCCGGCAGGACCGAGCCCGAGCGCTCGCGGACATAGCCGGTCAGGTCGTACTCGGTGACCAGGTTCTCCATCACCGCCAGCACGCTTTCGAACAGGGCCGCGTCGATCACCTGCCCGAGACCGGTTCGCTCGCGCGCGTGCAGCGCCATCAGCACGCCCATGGTCGCGTGCATGGCCGCCAGGCTGTCGCCGATGGAGATGCCGGCCCTGGCCGGCGGCCGGTCGGGCTCGCCGGTGACGTAGCGCAGGCCGCCCATGGCCTCGCCGATCAGGCCGTAGCCGGCCCGCTCGGCAAAGGGTCCGGACTGGCCGAAGCCGGACACCCGGGCCATCACCAGTTTCGGATTCTCGGCGCTGAGGCTCTCGTAGGAGAGGCCCCACTTCTCCATGGCGCCGGGGCGGAAGTTCTCCACCACCACGTCGGCCGAGGCGATCAGGGTGCGGGCGATCTCCTGGCCCTCCGGCGTGCGCAGGTCGAGGCCCACCGACTTCTTGTTGCGCCCGATCACCGGCCACCAGGGCGATTGCCCCTTCGGCAGGCTGCGGCCCCACTGGCGCATGGGATCGCCGACCTTGGGATCCTCGAGCTTGATCACCTCGGCGCCGAAGTCGCCGAGGATCTGGCCGCAGAACGGGCCGGCGATCAGCGTCCCCAGCTCGATCACCCGCAGGTCGGCGAGCGGGCCCTCGGGCTTCGGAACAGCGGCGTCGGTCATGGCGTCAGGAGCCGCGCGCGGGCGGGCTTGTCAACGCCGCAGGCCTGCCCGCTTCCCATGACGGCGCGGGAGAGCTAAGCCGGCGCCATGACCGCCTATCTCTTCGATCCGCCCGCCGTCGTCAGCGTCCCCGTGCAGGACGGCGACGCCCGCTTCCCGGTCCGCCGCATCCTCTGCGTCGGCCGCAACTACGCCGCCCACCGGCGCGAGATGGGCGGCGACGACCGCGACCCGCCGTTCTTCTTCGCCAAGCCGGCCGACGCCCTGGTGCTGCCCGGCGTCGACGTGGCCTATCCGCAAGCCACCGCCAACCTGCACCACGAGATCGAGCTGGTGGTGGCGCTGGGCGCGGGCGGCGCCGATGTGTCGGTCGAGGAGGCCCTCAACCTGGTCTATGGCTATGCGGTCGGCGTCGACCTGACCCGCCGCGACCTGCAGGCCGCCGCGCGCGACAAGGGCCAGCCCTGGGACGCCGCCAAGGGCTTCGACCAGTCCGCGCCGATCTCGCCGATCCTCTGCGGCTCCGGCACGCCGCCGCAGGGCCGCATCGCGCTCAGCGTCAACGGCCAGCCGCGCCAGGACGCGGCGGTCGCCGACATGATCTGGAACGTGGCCGAGATCATCGCGGAGGCCTCCAAGCTGTGGCGCCTGGCGGCCGGCGACCTGATCTTCACCGGCACGCCGGAGGGCGTCGGCCCGCTGGTCCGCGGCGACGCCGTGGAGGGCGAGGTCGAGGGCGTCGGCAGGCTGGCCTTCAAGATCGTCTGATGGCCTACACCCTCTATTCCGCCTGGCGCGCCACCGCTCCCTACCGGGTCCGCATCGGCCTGGCGCTGAAGGGCGTGGCCTACGACTACGTGGCCCTCGACCTGATCAAGGGCGACCAGCGCGAGCCGGCGTACCGGGCGGTCAATCCGCAGGGCCTGACGCCGGCGCTCGACATCGGCGGCCATGTGCTGACCCAAAGCCTGGCGATCCTGGAATGGCTGGAGGAGACGCGGCCCGAGCCGGCGATCCTGCCGACCGATCCCCTCGGGCGCGCGACCGTGCGCGCCATGGCCGGGATCATCGCCTGCGACATCCACCCCTTGAACAACACCCGCGTCGGCCGCGAGCTGCACAAGCGCGGCGTCGACCCGGCCGGCATCCTCGCCTGGACCCAGCGCTGGATCACCGACGGCTTCGACACCCTGGAGCCGATGATCGCCAAATACGGCAAGGGCTTCGCCTTCGGCGACCAGCCGACGCTGGCCGACTGCTGCCTGATCCCCCAGGTCTATTCCGCCAACCGCTACGAGGTGGACCTCGCCCCCTATCCGGCGATCCGTGGGGTGAGCGAGCAGGCGGCGGCGCATCCGGCCTTCCAGGCCGCCCATCCCAACAACCAGCCGGACGCGAAACCCGCCTAACGGGGGTTGTGGCGGCGCGCCGAGGGCTCTAGAGCCGCGCCATGCTCGAGGACCTCAAGGCGAATAACCGCGATTGGGCCGCCCGCAAGACGGCCGGCGATCCGGGCTTCTTCAAGCGGCTGGTGGGCCAGCAGGCGCCGCAATATTTCTGGATCGGGTGCTCCGACAGCCGGGTGCCGGCCAACGAGATCGTCGGCCTCGATCCCGGCGAGATGTTCGTCCACCGCAACGTCGCCAACCTCGCCCCGCCGCAGGACGCCAACTACCTGTCGGTGCTGCAGTTCGCCGTCGACGTGATCAAGGTGAAGCACATCCTGGTGGTCGGCCACTACGGCTGCGGCGGCGTGGCGGCGGCGGTGGACGGCCAGCGGCGCGGCCTGGTCGACCACTGGCTGCACCCGATCCGCGAGGTGCACCAGGAGCATCGCCACGAGCTCGACGCGATCCCCGACGAGCGCGCCCGCCTGGACCGGCTCTGCGAGCTCAACGTCATCCGCCAGGTGCGCAACGTCGCCTCGGACGTCTTCGTGCAGGACGCCTGGGCGCGCGGCCAGTCGCTGTGCGTCCACGGCTGGGTCTATTCCCTGCACGACGGGCTGGTGACGGACCTCGACGTG
>JAQGIX010000046.1 GCA_028290925.1 Phenylobacterium sp.
CGGGCCGCCCGGCTGCGCGCCGCCGGCGACGCGGCGCTCGGGCGGCACCTTCAGCGCCAGGTGGGCCGTAGGCTGGCGGGTCTGGTCGAACGGCCCGGCCTCGCCCGCGCCGAGGACTTCACGGAGCTGGGCTTCACGGGCGAGGCGCGGCCCGGCGAGATCGTGGCGCTGACGGTCACCGGCCACGACGGCGTCCGCGCGGTCGCCCGCGTTGCAGTGCTGGAGGCGGCGGAATGAGCATCTCCACGAGCGTTTCCGGCGGTTGCCAATGCGGCGCGGTGCGGTTCCGGGTCGAGCGGCTGGGGCGGGCCTCCATCTGCCACTGCCGCATGTGCCAGAAGGCGTTCGGCGCCTTCTACGGGCCCTATGTGGATTCCGTCGGCCTGACCTGGACGCGCGGTACGCCGAAGTACTTCCAGAGCTCCAACCTGGTGCGGCGCGGGTTCTGCGGCGACTGTGGGACCCAGCTGAGCTTCGAGACCGACCGCTGGGAGCCGAACATCGCCATCGGCGCCCTGGACGACCCCAGGCTCGCGCCGCCGGAGGTGCAGCTCGTGTTCGACGCCAAGCTGCCCTACGTGGACGGCGTTCCGGACGTGCCGCATCGCCCACAAGGCGAGTGGGACCAGGTTTCCGACTTCTACGAGGCCGTGGTCTCCTACCAGCACCCGGACCACGACACGACCGACTGGCCGCCGCAATCGCCGCCGGTGGGTGACGACCCGCAAGGGGACCGCTAGAAGCCCGCTATGAGCGAACCGAAAAAGGGCTGGTTCCAGCGCCTGACAACGGGTCTGTCCCGCACCTCCAAGGCGATGGGCGAGCAGATCACCACGGCCTTCGTGGCCAAGGCGCCGCTCGACCAGGCCAAGCTCGACGAGCTGGAGGAGATGCTGATCGAGGCCGACCTCGGCCCGCACTCCGCCGCCCGCATCACCGAGCGGTTCGCCGCCGAGAAGTTCGGCAAGGACGTGGACGAGGCGGAGATCAAGGAAGCCCTGGCCCAGGCGATCGGCGACGAGCTGGAAGCCCGGGTCGGCCACTTCGATCCGCTGTCCGGACCCAAGCCCTACATCGTGCTGTTCATCGGGGTGAACGGCTCGGGCAAGACCACCACGCTGGGCAAGATCGCCGCCGACCTGACCTCGCGCGGCGCCAAGGTGATGGTGGTGGCCGGCGACACCTTCCGCGCCGCCGCCGTCGAGCAGCTGCAGATCTGGGCCGACCGGGCCAAGGCCGACTTCATGAGCCGGCCGACCGGGTCGGATGCGGCGGGCCTGGCCTTCGACGCGGTCGAGAAGGCCAAGGCCGAGGGCTATGACGTGGTGCTGATCGACACCGCCGGGCGGCTGCAGAACAAGCAGGGGCTGATGGACGAGCTTTTGAAGATCATCCGGGTGGTCAAGCGCCTCGATCCCGAGGCCCCCCACGAGACCTTGCTGGTGCTTGACGCCACCGTGGGCCGCAATGCCCTGGCCCAGGAGAACATCTTCGGCAACCAGATCGGGGTCTCGGGCATCGTCATGACCAAGCTGGACGGCACCGCCCGCGGCGGGGTGCTGGTGCCGGTCGCCCAGGCTTCCGACAGCCCGATCAAGCTGATCGGCGTGGGCGAGCAGATCGACGACCTGCAGGCCTTCGACCCGCGCGCCTTCGCGCGTTCGCTGGTCGGCCTCCCGGAGCCGGTCCGTTGAGCCTGCGCATGACTCCCAAGGTGGCGCGCTGGGTGCGCCTGTTCGTCGACTACGCCGGCCTGGCGGCCTTCCTGGTGACCATCGCCATCACCGGCAGCGCGATCGCGGCCAGCTGGGCGGTGGTGGCGGGCTCGCTGGCGGCCCTGGCGGTCGGTTTCGTGCTGGAGAAGCGGCTCGCGCCGATCCCATTGGTGACGGCGATCTTCGGGGTGCTGTTCGGCGGCGCGACGCTGATCTTCCACGACGAGCGCATCATCAAGATGAAGCTCACCATCCTCGACGCCGGCATCGGGATGTTCCTGCTGACCGGCGCCCTGCGCGGCAAGAACCCGCTGAAGGCGCTGATGGGCGACGCCTTCCACCTGCCGGACCCGGTGGTCCGGACGCTGACCCTGCGCTACGCCCTGTTCTTCTTCGCGCTGGCCGCGACCAACGAGGTGGTCTGGCGCACCCAGAGCACGCGGATGTGGGGGTTCTTCAAGTTTCCCGGCGTGCCGCTGCTGATCTTCCTGTTCGCCATGACCCAGGCGCCGCTGATGATGAAGCACATGCCGGACGACAAGGCTGCCGACGAGCCTGGCGACGAGACTCCGGCGAAGGACTAGCCGGCCTCAAGAGTCCGCGTGGCGGCGTGGGCCCTTGATCTGCGATGGCCGCAGATAGGGCGAGGAGAGCCTTTCGTAGGGCCGCTCGGGCAGGCTCCTCATGATCGTGTCGAGCATGGTCGCGCTGTCCGCGCGGACCGGCGGCGGCTCGCCGTACAGCGCCAGCCAGAGCGCCGCAGCCTCCTCGTAGATCCTTTGATCACGTCCGTTCATGTTAGTCAGAACTCCCGCCGCACGCGAGCCGTTCCGGCTAAAGAATAGTTAAATTTTCAGCGGTTTAGCTGAAGGGGTTCTAGACTCGGATGTCCAGCAGCGAGCCTGGCCGCAGGATTCGCGCGGGCTTTTCAGCCATCGGGTCGGGCATCCGCTGAAGCGTGGCTGGGGCGCGCGGCGGCGTGGCGGCGGGCGCGGATGCGGGGGCGGCGGCGGCCTGGCCCAGGGCGGCCTGGAAGAACGCCTTCTGAGCGGCGAGCCGCGCGGGATCTGACCGCTGCGGAGCCGCGTGCGGCGTGCTGGGCGGGAAGATCGGCGGGCGGACGGCGGCCACGGCTAGCCCTCGGAAAACATGGTTAACGACAGATTGGCGCGCCGCGCCTCAACGGCCGGTTAACGCGCGGGCCGCCAGCGCCCGGGCGTCGGCTTCGCCCAGGGGCCCGGTGTGCTTGTCGAGGATCACCCCGTCGGCGCCCACCAGATAGGTCTCCGGGACCCCGGTGACGCCGAACTCGATGCCCGCCCGGCCGTCGCGGTCCACCAACCGCTGCGCGAAGGGGTCGCCCACGCGGTTGAGGAAGCCCTGGGTGTTGGTGGGCGCGTCCTTGTAGGCCACGCCGACCATGCGGACCTTCTGGGCCTTCAGGGCCATCAGCACCGGCGCCTCGATCTCGCAGGGCCCGCACCAGGAGGCGAAGAAGTTGATCACCACCGGGCCGTCCCTGGCCAGGTCGCCGACCCGCACCGGACGGCCGTCGTCGAGGGACGGCAGGGTCACATCGGGGACCGGCTTGCCGACCAGGGCGTGCGGCTCGACGTGCGGATTGTGGTTGAGGGCGAAGAGGCCGAACAGCAGGCCGAGCGCCGCCAGCACCACCAGCGGCAGGAAGGGGAGCAGGCGCCTCACTTGGCGGGGCCCCGCCCCTCGGCCTTCTTCCGCCAGCGCCGCGCGTGGGCCAGGGAGGAGACGATCAGCACGAGGAACATCAGGGCGGTGACGCCGTAGGCCGGCCAGATGTAGGCGGCGTAGCTCTTCATGCCCTCAAGCCCTCGCCGCGCGCAGCGCCGCGGCCTCGGCCCGCCTACGCCACACCTCGCCGCGGATGCGCACCAGCCACAGCGAGCCGAAGGCGGCCGTATAGGCGAGCGACATCAGCAGCAGCGGCCAGAGATAGACCGCGGCCAGCGTCGGCCCACCCAGTCGGAAGACGGAGGCTCCCTGGTGCAGGGTGTTCCACCAGCTGACGCTGTAGTGGACGATCGGCAGGTTGATCAGCCCGACCAGGGCCAGGATCGCGGCGGCGCGGCCGGCCTTGGCCTCGTCGTCGATGGAGGCGCGCAGCGCGATGTAGGCGATGTAGAGCAGGAACAGCACCAGGACCGAGGTGAGCCGCGCGTCCCACACCCACCACGCGCCCCACATGGGCCGGCCCCAGAGCGAGCCGGTGACCAGGGCCAGGAAGGTGAAGCCGGCGCCCAGCGGGGCGGCGGCCTGGGCGGCGGCGTCGGCCAGCACGTGGCGGAACACCAGGGCCAAGAGGCTGGCGATCCCCAGGCAGCCGTAGACGAACATGCTCATCCAGGCGGCCGGCACGTGGATGAACATGATCCGCACGGTCAGGCCCTGCTGGTAGTCGGCAGGCGCGGTGAAGCCGAGCCACAGGCCGGCCAGCGCGAGCACCGCGGCGATCACGCCGAACATCGGCGCGGCCCAGCGCGAGAACGCCATGAACCGCTCGGGGTTAGCCAGGAAGGCGGGGGCCGGGATCATGTCCGCCGATTAGCCCCCGCCGAAGCCGGCGGCAATCTTTGACGCGCAGCCGGACGCAAAAGCGGCGCCCACTTCTGCTGGCTGTCGCTCTGGGACGCTAAAGCCCAGGCGGGACCCGCATGGAGGGCATCGGCGGCATGGGCGGCATCGGGCCCATGGGATGCATGAAGCGGACCTGCTGCATCATGCCCATGTGGTCGCCGGCCATCTCCAGCTCGTCGAAGGCCTTCTTCTGGGCGGCGTCGAGCTGGTCGTAGAAGGCCCGCGTCGCGCCGATATGCGCCTTCACCCGGGCGTCGTGCTCGACCAGCATCTTCTCCATCTCGGCCAGCCGCTGCGGCGTGGTCTGCGCGCCGTCGTGGTCGTCGGTGCGGTACATGACGTCGTGCTGCGGATGCAGCGCCGCGAGGTAGGCGGCGAGCGCCGCCTCCTGGTTGGGGCGCAGCTGCAGGACGGCGCGCAGGTGCTGCGCCCGGTCCGCGTGATGGGCGCCGCCGGCGTGGACCATGGTGGTCTTGCCGTCGCGCTCGACCGTGACCTGGCCCGAGGCGTCGCGGATCACCCGCACCACGTGGGTCTCGCCGTCGTGGGTCGTGCGGACTTCGGTCTGGGATTTGGTAGCCGGCTGGGCGTAGGCGAGCGCGCCCACCGAGGCGCAGAGCGCGAAGGCCGCCCCTGCGAAGAGATAGTTGAACTGCCGAGACATCGCCGTCCTCCATGCTGAATGGCTCAGCTTGGACGCTCGGCGCGAATAAGGGCGAAACGGCGCCCGTCGGCCGACGGCGCCGTTAAACCTTTGTAATGTCAGCAGCCTGCCGGACCGAGGTCGGTTCAGGACAGGGCGTTGCGGCAGGCCGCGGCCATGGCCAGAGGCCCCAGCGCCACGGCGGCGGCGGCGTAGGCGCCGAGCAGCGCCAGGCCCGCCTGCCAGGGCAGGCCGGAGGCGAAGGCGTCGAGCGCCCCGCCGCCGAAGATCACCGGCGGCACGAACAAGGGCAGGACGATCACCGCGGTCAGGAGACCGCCGCGGCGCGCGCCGAGGCTGAGCGCCGCGCCGATGCCACCCAGAAAGGCGAAGGCCAGGCCGCCGGCCAGGGCGCAGGCGAAGATCAGCGGCGCGAGACCCGGCCGGGCGCCGAGGCTGATCGCCGCGATCGGGGCGGCCAGCGCCAGCGGCGCGCCGGTGGCGATCCATTGGCCGAG
>JAQGIX010000086.1 GCA_028290925.1 Phenylobacterium sp.
GCCAGCGCCGGGTCGGCGGCCATGTGGGCCTCGAAGCCGGCGCGCTCGGCGGGGCCAAGCTCACCGTCCACCTAGGCGATGATCAGCTCGCGGACGTCAGGGGTCATGCCGCATCTCCCTCGAGATCGGCCAGGAGGGCCATGCGGCCGCGCACCAGGCGGCTGGTGAGCGTGCCCTGCGGCACCTCCAGCACGTCGGCGGCCTCCTTGTACGAGAGCCCGTCCACCAGCACGAGGGCGACGGCGAGCCGCTGCTCCTCGGGCAGCCTGGCCATCGCCTTCTCCACGTCGGAAGCGGCGAGCCGGGCCTCCATGGCCGCGGCGCCGTCGAGGCCTATGCTTTCGCCCTGCTCCTCGGGCGCGAAGACCTTGCCCCGGCGGGTGCGGGCGCGGCTCTCGTCGATCCAGGCGTTCTTCATGATCCGAAACATCCAACTGTCGAGGCGGGTCCCGGGCCGCCACTGGTCCTGGTGGATCAGCGCGCGCTCGACGGTCGCCTGCACCAGATCGTCGGCGTCGACAGGATCGCGGGCCAGCACGCGGGCGAGCCGGCGCAGGCGGGGCAACAGGTCGACGATCTGGCGCTGCAGTCCGTGCAAGGATCAGCCTTCGTCTGGGGATGAAACGTTCCGCCTGCAGCGTTTCATCCATAAGCCCTCGAGAATGCAATGCGCTAGGCTACCGAAACCTAGGCCTTGCGCGTTAGTGAGATGAGATGCCCCCCCGTCAGGTCACCAGACTGCTGAAGCTCGCCGCGGTGCTCGCCGCGGCGCTTAGCGTGGCCGGAGCCTGGCCGAGCCTGGCGAAAGACGGTGAAGGCGGCCACGGCGGCGATTCGCCCGTCCTGCCGGGCATCCCCGGCGTAGGCGGCGGCGCGACCCCGGGCGGATCGATCGGCGGCGGTCTGGGCGGCGGCGCGGGCGGCCCCGGCGGCCTGGGCGGCAGTGGGCGACTCAACGGCGGCGGGGGCGGCGGCGGGGGATCGGTCTCACCGCTTTCGCCCAACCTATCCGGCGGCGACGGCTTCCGGCGGGGCCTCGAGGACGACCACGGCGGCGGCGACCACGGCTCGGAGGGCCTGTCGCTGTCCCCCACCCGATCGGGCGGCGACGGGCCGGATGGGCTGCGGCTGCGCGGCGACCACCAGGACCTGCGCGGGGCGGAGGACGCCGGCCGGTTGGAGAAGACCGGCCGCGAAGGCTTGAAAGAGGTTCGGCGCAGGATCCGCGGCGGCAAAGGCGACGACGACATCAGCCAACTCACGGACACCGCCGAGAGCGCCCTGTCGGAGGTCTCGGTCCTGACCCGGGCGCGCCAGGAGCAGGCCCACGCCCTCCTGCAGGCGCACCGCGACGTGATCGAACCGGACAACTTCGGCCGGCCGGTGGTGCGCGGCGAGATCCTGGCGGTGGCCCCCTCTCCCGAGGCGCTGGCGCGGGCGCAGCGGGCGGGTTTCCGGGTGCGGGCTTCGGAGAGCCTGCCCGAGCTCGGCATGCGCAGCGTGGTGCTGCTGGGTCCCCGCGGAACGAGCGCCGTCGAGGCGCTGCGCCGGATGCGGGCGATGGACCCGCAGGGCCAATATGACTTCAACCATCTCTACCAGGCGGGCGGCGAGGTCGTGGGCCGCTTGGCCAAGGCGCCGGCCGCCGCGCCGGCCGGGGCCGCCAACACGCCGATCAGGGGGATCAAGGTCGGGCTGGTGGACGGGGCGGTGGCCACCGGCCAGCCGTCGCTCTCCGGCGCACGCCTCGTGCAGAAGGCCTTCGCGCCGGGCGGCTCGCGCGCCACGCCGCACGCCACCGCCGTCGCCTCGCTGATCGCCGGCCGCAAGGGATCGTTCCGCGGCGCCGCGCCTGGCGCGACCCTGTTCGTGGCCGACGTCTACGGGACCACGCCGACCGGCGGTTCCGCCGACGCCATCGCCCGCGCCCTGGGCTGGCTCGCCCAGGCGGGCGCGCCGGTGATCAACATCAGCCTGGTGGGACCGCCCAACCTGTTGCTGGAAGCCGCCGTCAAAGCGCTGATCGCCCGCGGCCACCTGGTGGTGGCGGCGGTGGGCAACGATGGGCCGGCCGCCCCGCCGCTCTATCCAGCCGCCTATCCCGGGGTGGTGGCGGTGACCGGGGTCGACGCGCGGCGGCGCCTCCTGCCCGAGGCCAGCCACGGGCCGCACGTGGACTTCGCCGCGCCGGGCTCGGACATGGCCGCCGCCGGGATCGACGGCGGCTTCGTCTCGGTGCGCGGCACCTCCTTCGCGGCGCCGATCGCCGCCGGCCTCCTGGCGCGTTTCCTGGAGACCCCCGACCGGGCCGGGGCCCAGCGCGCGCTCTCGGCGCTCGGCCGCCAGGCGCTGGACCTCGGCCGGCGGGGCCCGGACCCGATCTTCGGCCGCGGCCTGGTGGGCGTCGAGCTACGCACCCCGCCTGCCGAGGTGCGCGCCAGATACGCGCTCCGCGAACCTTAACCTTAGATAATTCCGACTCTTAAGGATGAATCCTGCCGGGCCGGTCGTTGGGTTTGGCTGGAGCCCTTCGACACCAGCCATCGGCTCCGCCGCGGATCCGCTGACCCAAGCCTGACGGACCTGCGACCACGCTGGGATGAGCTGCGACCGGCCGTGGAGAGGCTTAGCAATGAGCCTGCCGGGCGCGCGCCCAAGCGGGAGGGCCGCCGGTGACCCCGGCGGCCCTTTCTCGTCCGAGCGACGGCCAGCAAAAGTGAACCCCTTTTGCGTCCGCCCGCGCGCCGGGAAATCTAGAACGAGACGCAGGCCCGCTGGGTGACCAGCATGACGGAGTCCTGCTTGAAGCGGACCTTGTAGGCGTGCCGCACGGCGTCGAGGGGGCCCTGGGAATCGCCGGCCTTGGGCAGCACGATCAGCACCACCTTGGCGGACTCGCGGATCAGCTTGTTCTCCTCGCCCTTCCACTGGCCGCCGCCGTCCAGGATGGTCAGGCCGTCGGGGAAGCGGCTGGTGAGCTCCTCGTCCACGAACCGGCGGAAGTCGGCGTCGGTGACCCGCGGCTGGTCGCCGATGTTGCGGCCGAAGAACAGCTGGGCGGTCCGCATCCGCTCCTGGCCCACCGGGCAGCGGCGCGCGTCCAGGCTGGCGCAGCCGGCCAGCATCAGGACCAGCAGCAGCGCCCCCGCCTGTCTCATCCGCCGACCAGCTCCCGTCCGATGAGGAAGCGCCGGATCTCGTTGGTGCCGGCGCCGATGTCATAGAGTTTGGCGTCCCGAACGAGTCGTTCCACCGGAAATTCCTTGGTGTAGCCGGCGCCGCCAAGCGCCTGC
>JAQGIX010000143.1 GCA_028290925.1 Phenylobacterium sp.
GGGTGGCGAGGCCCAGCAGGGCGAGCATCATCGCGACGATCCAGAAGCGGATCACCACGGTGGACTCCGACCAGCCGAGCTTCTCGAAATGGTGGTGGATCGGGGCCATCAGGAACACCCGCCGACCGGTCATCTTGAACCAGCCGACCTGGATCATCACCGACAGGGTCTCGGCGACGAACAGGCCGCCGATGATGCCCAGCACGATCTCGTGCCGCGTGGCCACCGCCACGGCGCCGACGCCGCCGCCCAACGCCAGGGAGCCGGTGTCGCCCATGAAGATCTTGGCCGGCGGGGCGTTGTACCAGAGGAAGCCCAGGCCGGCGCCGATCATCGCCCCGCAGAAGACGGCGATCTCGCCGACGCCAGGGACGAAGTGGAGCTGCAGGTAATTGGAGAAGACATAGTTGCCCACCAGGTAGGCGATGAACCCGAAGGCGGCGGCGGCGATCATCACCGGCACGGTGGCCAGGCCGTCGAGGCCATCGGTGAAGTTCACGGCGTTGGCGGCGCCGACGATCACGAAGGCGGCGAAGATCACATAGAGCCAGCCGAGATTGAGCAGCGCCTCCTTGAACACCGGGAAGGCCAGCGAGGTCGAGAGGTGCGCCGCCTCGGGCGAAGGCGCGCCCCAGAGGATCATCATGCCCACCGCCGCGGCCGCGATCAGGCCTTCCAGCAGCAGGCGCAGGCGGCCGGAGACGCCCTCGGTCGATTGCTTGGTGACCTTGGCGTAGTCGTCCAGGAAGCCCAGCACGCCATAGCCGGCGGTGACCAGCATCACCGCCCAGACATAGACGTTGGACAGGTCGCTCCACAGCAGGGCGCCGACGAACAGCCCGGCCAGGATCATCACCCCGCCCATGGTCGGCGTGCCGGCCTTCTCGATCACGTGGCGCTCGATGCCCTCGGCGCGGATCGGCTGGCCGCGGCCCTGCTTGGCCTGCATCCAGCGGATGAACCGCGAGCCCATCGCCACCACCACGAACTGGGCGGTGAACAGCGCCATGCCGGTGCGGAAGGTCTGGTAGCGCAGCAGCCGCAGGGCCGAGACATGGCCGTGGGCGGCGAACTGTTCGTAGAGCCAGTACAGCATCAGCCGCGCTCCCCGGAGCCGAGCGCAACCAAGGCCTGGGCGATCAGCCCCGCCTTGGATCCGTTCGAACCCTTGACCATCACCAGGTCGCCAGGCTCTGCGGCCCGGGCGACCTGCGGCGCGATGTCCGCCGCGGATTCGGCGTACGCGCCTCGCCGAGTCGACGGAAGGGCGTCGTAGAGGGATTTCATCAAGGGGCCGGCGCAGAACACCAGGTCGACCTTGGCGGCGACAAGGGGTTCGGCGAGGGCGGCGTGGAAGCCTGGACCTTCGGCTCCCAACTCCAGCATGTCGGTCAGCGCGACGATGCGCCGCCCCGCGGTCGGGCGCGCCCCGAGCGTGGCGATCGCCGAGGCCATGGAGACCGGGTTGGCGTTGTAGCTCTCGTCGATGAGGGTGAAATGGCCGCCCTTCACCGGGATGGTCTGTTCGGCGCCGCGGCCGGCCAGCGGCTCGAAGGAACCCAGCGCCGCCAGGCTGTCGCCCAGGTCGACGTCGAGCGCCTCCAGCATCAGCAGCACGGCCATGGCGTTGAGGCCCCAGTGCAGGCCGGTCTGCAGGATCGGGAAGTCGAGGCCCTTGCCGTGAAACCGCGCCTGGACAAAGGCGTGGTCGTCAGCCGGCTGGAAATCGATCAGCCGCGCGTCGCAGCCTTCGGTCGTCCCGAAGGTGCGGACCTCGGCCCCCGCCTTCTCGGCCTCGGCCTTCAGCAGGTCGAACCAGCGGTTGTCGGCATTCAGCACCGCGACGCCGCCGGGTTCGAGGCCGTCGAACACCTCGGCCTTGGCGCGGGCGACGCCGGTCTCGCCGTCCTCGAAGGCCTCGGTATGGACGGGCCCGACGGTGGTCACCAGGGTCGCGTGCGGGCGCACCATGCGGCTGAGCGGGCGGATCTCCTCGGCGTGGTTCATGCCGATCTCGAACACCGCGCGCTCGGTGTCGCGCGGCATCCTCGCCAGGGTCAGCGGCACGCCGATGTGGTTGTTGTAGCTCCTCACCGACGAGTGCCAGCGGCCGGCGAGCTTGAGGCCCGCGGCGACCGCCTGGGTGACGCTGGTCTTGCCCACCGAGCCGGTGATCGCGCCGCGGCGGGCCTTCGCCGCCCGGCCACGGGCCGCCGCGCCGAGTTTCTCCAGCGCCTGCAGGGTGTCGGCGACCATCACCGCCGAGCCGGGCGCCGGCTGCGAGGCCAGGGCGCCGGCGGCGCCCTTGCCCATCGCCTGCTCGACGAACTCGTGGCCGTCGCGCACCCCGCCGAGGGCCACGAACAGGTCGCCGGGTTCGATCGTCCGGGTGTCGATGGAGACGCCGGTCGCCGAAAATGGCTTGCCGGCCAACTGGCCGCCGGTGGCCGCCACGATCTCGTCGGAGGTCCAGAGCGGCTCAGCCATGGACCAGCTCCAGGGCTTGGGCGGTCTCGGCCACGTCGTCGAAGGGGTGGACGGTGGCGCCGACGATCTGGCCCTGCTCGTGGCCCTTGCCGGCCACCACCAGGATGTCGCCGTCGCCGAGCAGGGCGGCGGCCGCGCGGATCGCTTCGCGGCGGTCGCCGATCTCCTTCGCTCCTTTCGCCCCGGCCATGATTTCGGCGCGGATCGCGGCGGGCTCTTCCGAGCGGGGATTGTCGTCGGTGACGATGGCCACGTCGGCCAGGCGGGCGGCGATGGCGCCCATGATCGGCCGCTTGCCGCGGTCGCGGTCGCCGCCGGCCCCGAACACCACGATCAGCTTGCCGCGCACGTGCGGACGCAGCGCCGTCAGCACCGTCTCCAGGCCGTCGGGGGTGTGGGCGTAATCCACATAGGCCTCGCCGCCGCGTGGCGAGGTCCCGACCCGCTGCAGCCGTCCGGCCGCGCCTTCCAGGGTCTCCAGCCCGGCCAGCGCCTCGTCGGCGCTGAGGCCGGCGGCCATGCAAAGGCCCATGGCGACCAAGGCGTTCGACGCCTGGAAGCCGCCGGCCAACGGCAGGCGGACCGCGCAGGCCAGGCCGTGGACGTCGAGCTTCAGCCGCTGGCCGTCGGGCAGCAGGGTCCGCTCCAGAAGCCGGATCCCCTGCCCCGCCTCCCCCATCGAGACCACCGACTGTCCGGCGCAGACGGCCGCCGCGGCGAAGGCTGGATAGGCGTCGCTGTCGGCGTTCAGCACGGCGGTTCCGCCGCGCGGCAACAGCGTCTCGAAGAGGCGCAGCTTGGCGGCCCGGTAAGCCCCCATGGTCCCGTGGTAGTCCAGGTGGTCCTGGGTGAGATTGAGGAAGCCGGCGGCCTTCAGCTTCACCCCGTCCAGCCGCCGCTGGTCGACGCCGTGCGAAGAGGCTTCCATGGCGAAATGGCTGACGCCCATCTGGGCGATCCTGGCCAGTAGTTCGGCGATGTCGGCGGCGTCGGGGGTGGTCAGGCCGGCCGGGGTCAGCTGCTCGTTCGATCCATCGGGGCGGGTCACCGTCAGGCCGAGCGTGCCCATGCTGGCCGAGGTGCGCCCGGCGTGGGCGAACATCTGGCGGCAGAAGTTGGCCACCGAGGTCTTGCCGTTGGTCCCGGTGACGGCGATGCAGGCCGGCGGCTGCGCGCCCCAGAAGTTGGCGG
>JAQGIX010000147.1 GCA_028290925.1 Phenylobacterium sp.
GATTTCGCCGCGGTCGGCTTTTCGCCCAGGTTCGAGGACCCGGGTTCGTCAGGGCCGTGCGCGGAAAAAAGCCTGCGTAACCAGGGGAAAGCGAGGGTTTCTAGGGGAAGATCCGTCCCTGCAATGCCCAGACGTGCGACAATCTGTGACCATAAAGCGACAGAGCGGCGCCATTAGGCCTACCGGTGGCGGTTGGTCGTTGACCCCATTTTCGATCAGCCCGTAACTCGCCGGCAACCGGGTCGAGCACCGACTTTGGGATCACAATTCTTTGGGGAGCAACCGTCCCTCGTCGTCGTCGGGCCGGGTTGCTGGAGGATGTAGACCTTGAAAAACAGAACCACGCGCGAGCGTTTGCTTGCGTCGTCCGTCATCTGCGGCGCGGCCCTTCTCGGGCTCTCCGCGACCCAGGCGGCGGCTCAGACCGCCCCGGCGACGCCCGGCGCCCAAGTCTCTGAAATCGTCGTCACCGGTTCGCGCATTCCGCAACCGAACCTGACGAGCGCCAGCCCGATCACCGTCGTCGGCAGCCAGGATGTGAAGCTGCAGGGCGTCACCCGGACGGAAGACCTGCTGAACACCCTGCCGCAGGTCACCGGCGCCCAAGGCGGCGGCGTGTCCAACGGCTCGCAAGGCATCGCGACCGTCGACCTCCGCGGCCTCGGCGCGGCCCGCACCCTGGTGCTGATCGACGGCCGCCGCGTGCTGCCCGGCGACCCGGCGAACCCGGTCACCGACCTGAACTTCATTCCCGCCGCGCTGATCGACCGGGTGGACGTGCTGACCGGCGGCGCCTCGGCGGTGTACGGTTCGGACGCCATCTCCGGCGTGGTGAACTTCATCCTGATGAAGAACTTCGAAGGCGTGCGCCTCGACGCGGAAGTCGGCCAATACCAGCACGACAACAGCGACAGCTTCATCCAGGGCGTCAACAAGAGCCGGGGCTTCGCCCCGCCCACCGGCAACGTCTGGGATGGCCGCCAAACCTCGATCACCTTGGTCATGGGCGTCAACAGCCCCGACGGCAAGGGCAACGCGACGGTCTACGCCGGCTATCGCAGCGTGAAGGCGATCCTGCAGGCGGCCCGCGATTACAGCTTCTGCTCGCTGCAGGAGCGTACCCCCGCGCAAGGCAACGTCCGTTGCGGCGGCTCGGGCACCACGCCTCAGTCGCACATCTTCTCGAACGACCTCGCCGCGGCGAGCCTGCCGTACGAGTTCACGGTGGACAAGGCCGGCCCGGGCAACACCCTCAAGGCGGGCTCGGACCTCTTCAACTTCGCGCCGTTCAACTATTACCAGCGGCCGGACGAGCAATATACGGCGGGGGCCTTCGCCCACTACGAGGTCAATCCGCACCTCGACGCCTACACCCAGATCATGTTCATGGATGACCACACCGTGGCGCAGATCGCGCCCTCGGGCCTGTTTGGTCAGACCTTCAACATCGCCTGCAACAGCCCGCTGCTGTCGGCGCAGGAAGTCACTACCCTCTGCACCAACGCCGGCCTCGCCCCGACGCAGTCCGCCTCGCTGGCGATCCTTCGCCGGAACGTGGAGGGCGGCCCCCGCCGCGACGACCTGCGGCACACCGACTACCGCGTGGTGATCGGCGCCAAGGGCGACCTGACTGAGGACTGGAGCTACGACGTCTATGGCCAGATCGGCCGCGGCGTTTACCAGGAAGAGTACCTGAACGACGTCTCGCTGCGGCGTTCGACCAACGCGCTGAACGTCGTCAACACTCCCACCGGCCTGCAGTGCGCCGATCCCGCCGCCCGGCTGGAAGGCTGCGTGCCCTATCAGATCTTCACGGTCACCGGTGTGACGCCTGCTGCCGCGGCCTATATCTCGGCTCCCGGCTTCAAAGAGGGCTCGACGACCGAAATGGTGGTCGACGCCTCGGTCACCGGCAAGTTGGGCTTCCTGAAGAGCCCCTTCGCCACCGACGCGGTGGGGGTGAACTTCGGTACGGAATATCGTCGTGAAGCCCTCGACCTTCGGGTCGATAGCGAGTTCGCCAGCGGCGACCTCAACGGCCAGGGCGGCCCCACCCCTTCGGTGAGCGGCAGCTATGACGTCTACGAGCTGTTCGGCGAAGCCCGGGTTCCGCTGGCGCAGGACATGCCCTTCGCCAAGGATCTGAGCCTCGAGCTCGGCTACCGGTTCTCCGATTACAATACCTCCGGCACCACCGACACCTACAAGGTCGCCGGCGACTGGAAGCCGATCGACGACATCCGGGTGCGCGCCAGCTACGAACGCGCGGTGCGGGCGCCGAACATCGTCGAGTTGTTCACACCGCAGGCGGTGGGCCTCGGCCTGAGCTCCGACCCCTGCGCCGGCCCGACGCCGACCGCCACCCAGGCCCAGTGCCTGAACAGCGGCCTGACGGCGGCCCAGTACGGCCACATCCCGGCCAACCCGGCGGCCCAGTACAACTCCCTGGCCGGCGGCAATCCGAACCTGGCTCCGGAAAGCGCCGACACCTATTCGGTCGGCTTCGTGCTGACCCCGGGCTTCCTCCCGGGCTTCAGCCTGTCGGTCGACTACTTCAACATCAAGGTGAACAACTACATCCAGAGCCTGGACCCGAACCTGTCGCTGGCGGGTTGCCTTCAGACCGGGTCCCCGACCCTCTGCTCGCTGGTCAAGCGTTCGGCGGTCGGTTCGCTGTGGCTCGGCCAAACCGGCTTCGTCGTGGGGACCAACGTCAACGTCGGCTTCGTGCAGACCAAGGGCTTCGACGTCGAGGCGACGTACCGGACCGACCTCGACCGCATCGGCCTCAACAACTGGGGCGGCGTGGCCTTCAACTTCAACGGCACCTACCTGGACGCCATGATCACCAATCCCGGCATCCCGACCAAGGACGCCAACGGCAAGGTGGTCACGACCTATGACTGCGCGGGCCTCTACGGCACCACCACCTGCGCCCAGCCGCGTCCGAACTGGCGTCACCGCCTGCGCGCGACCTGGACCACCCCGATGACCGGCCTGCAGGTTTCGGGCGTGTGGCGCTACGTCGGCAGTGTCGACTCCGAGCGGACCTCCACGAACCCCTTCCTGAAGGGCCCGGTGTTCGCCTTCGATAAGACGCTCTCGGCGCAGAACTATTTCGACCTGGCGCTGCAGTATAAGATGAAGGACCACTACACGTTCCGCATCGGCGTCAACAACGTGTTCGACAAGCAACCGCCGCTCGTCGGTTCGGTCACCGGCGGCAACTCGATCTACTTCAACGGCAACACCTATCCGACGGTGTACGACGCGCTCGGGCGCTTCGCCTTCGTCGGCGTCACCGCCGACTTCTAAGTCGAGCGACATTTCCAGAGATCAGCGGCGGGCCGAAAGGTCCGCCGCTTTTCTTTTGGGCGGACCGCGGCTGACCGCGATCCGGCGGCGCCGCGTCAGTAGCCGAAGGCCGAGATCCAGGGCGCAAGCGTCGGCAGCACCGGGGCGAGGTGGGTCTCGTAGCTGCGCCATTGGCCGACGCCCTCGTCGAACAGGCCGCCGGCCACCTGGACGGCGCTTGGGGTGGCGATGTCCTCGACCCGCGCCGCGCCCTTGAACCCGCTCACGGCCGGATCGGCAGGCAGGCGCAGGAAGCCGCTCAGCCGCGCGGTCTCGCCGGCGAAGTCGGCCACCAGGTCCTCGTAGCGCAGCACCTGCAGGTCGAGGGGCAGCGCCTGCATGTAGGCCTCCGCCAGCCGCATGACCGCCGCGTAGAACCGCGCCGCGCCGTCCAGCGACAGGAATTCCCAGTTGGCGCCGTTCATCACGAACTGGCGGCGGAAACAGCTCAGCACCACGTCGCGCGGGTCGCGGCGCACGAACACCACCTTGGCGGCGGGGAACAGCCGCGCGATCAGCGGCAGGCCCAGGGTGTTCATCGGCAGCTTGTCGACCAGCGTGCGCCCGGCGAGCGGCAGGCCCGTTGCCTCCATCCGCCGCCAGTAGGCGTCACGGAACGGCGCGAGCTCGCTGTCCGGCGCCTGCGCCAGGCGGGCGAGGCCGGCCTCGTCCGACAGGAAGGCGACCCCGGCCTCGCCTAATGTCTCCAGCTCGTCGAGGGTCGTGACCTGGGGGTGCGCGCCCAGCACCTGGCCCAGCAGGGTGGTGCCGGAACGGGGGAAGCCGACCACGAAGACATGGCCCTGCGCAGGCGAGGGCCCGGCCGCGGCCTGCGCGGCCCAATCGGACGCCGCCGTGGCGTCGAAGCCGCGCTGCAGGCGCTCGACCACGGCCATGCCGGTCGGCGCCCCGCCAGCGGCGAATCGCGGGGCGTAGAGCGCCTTCAGGGTGGTGTTGGCCTCTTCATAGGCCTGGAAGGCCTGGTCCGGCCGCTGCTGGCGATCGAGCGCGTCGCCGACCAGGGTCAGCGCCACGCCGCGCTCCTGGGGATGCAGGCCCGGTTCGTCCAGGAGACCGCGGGCTTCCCGCTCGGCGGCGGACGGATCGCCCTCGCCCAGCGCCGCCATGGTCAGCGCGAGCCGCGCGCCCGGATCGCCGCGCGCGATCTTCAGGGCTTCGCGGGCGGCCGCCTTGGCCTCGCCCCACTGGCCGGCGCGGGCGGCGAGCACCGCCAGACCGGCCCGGGCGCGCACCAGGGAAGGATCGATCTCCAGGGCGCGGCGATAGCCGGCGCGGGCGCCGGCCAGGTCGCCAAGGTTCTCCAGCACCCAGCTCCGGTTCACCAGCGCCGGCGCATAGTCCGCCTTCAGCTTCAGGGCGGCGTCCAGCGCGCCCAGCGCCTCGCCCAGCCGGCCCTGCTCGGACAGGGAGAGGCCCAGCATGTCCAGCACCGTGAAGTCCCCCGGCGCGAGCGCCAGGGTGGCGCGGAAGTCGGCCTCGGCCTCGGCCGGCCGGCCCGCTTGTTCATGCTCCAGTCCGCGCAGCTTGTAGAACAGCGGATGCTCCAGCCCATGGTGCAAGGCGCCGCCGGCCAGGAAGAACGCCTTAAGCAGGTCGCCCTCGCGGGCTGCGGCCATGGTCTCCTGCAGAAGCTCGATATCCTCCGCGCTCGGGTCCGACTTCGACATGCTTCAGGCCTACCTTCACCCAGTCCAGATGGGCGAATGACCACAGGCCGCCGGCCGGTTCAATCCTCGACGCCCGTAGCCGCTAGTCCGCGGCGACCCCTTGCGCCTGCAGCGCCGCGCGCAGTGGTTCCAGCTGGCTCGCATAGCGCCGCCAGCCACCGACGCGGGCGGCCGAGATGGGCTCGCGGACCTGGACCATGCTGGCGGTCCGCACCGGGCCCGCGGTCTTGTGCGGCTCGAGGCAGGCGGGCTCGAAGGCGAGGCCGAGGGCCATGAGGATTCGGCGGATCTCCGGCTCCGGGTCCTGGACGAGGGCCTCGTAATCCAGCTCGATCAGCGACGGGCCGAGGCCTGCGCGCCAGTGATCCATCAGCCGCTGGTGGTTGACGAAGTGCGCCGCCATGTCGGCCTGCCGGTAGGCCCAGCCGTACCAGCCTGCGAAACGCACCTTGTAGGCGCCGAACAGGGCGTCCATGGGCGCGCGCCGCATGTGGATGATCCGGGCCCGGGGCAGGGCGAGCCGGATGGCCCCGACCAGCAGGCTGTTGGCCGGCAGCTTATCGATGACGTAGGGGGCCTTGAGACCGAGCGGCGCGATCTCCTGCAAATAGAGCTCGCCGACCGCGGCCCAGTCGCCGCCGGCCGCGGCGCGAATCACCCCCGGGGTCAGCGAGCGCCGGTCCGTGTGCGACGAGGCCGTGCGGAAGACGATCGGGAAGGTGGGCAGTTCGCCCAGCGCCTGCACCTCGGAATGTCCCGCCAGCATCCGCTCCAGCAGCGTGGTGCCCGAGCGCGGCAGGCCGACGATGAAGATCGGCGTGGGCGCGGCGCGGTTCTCCGGCGGTGGCGCGGCCTTCAGCCGTTCTACCGGGAAGAGCTCCATGAGCGACTGCATCAGTTCGGCGTCGCCGGCGGCGGACCAGTCGACCGTGGCCTCGGTCCGGCAGGCCTCGTTGGCCTCGGCCAGGACGCGCCAGGCGTCCTCGACCGCGCCGAGGTCGTCCAGCTCCTTGAAGAGCGCGAATCCCAGGCTGCCGCGCTCCAGCGACTCCAGGCGGGGATCGTCGCGGACCGCGACCAGCCGCTGCACGTGCGCCGTCTCAGGCGTCCAGCGGCGCAGCTGGGCCAGCGCCGCGTGCGGCTGCACCATCCGCGGCGACAGGGCGATCGCAGCCTCGAAGGCCTGTTCCGCCGCGTCCAGCCGGCCGTCGGCCATGTAGGCGAGGCCGAGCTCGGCCAGGAGCTGGGGCCGGTCCGGCCGTAGGCCCCGCGCCCATTCCAGGTGCGGCAGGCCGAGCTCCGGCAGGTTCATCCGGGCGAAGGCCGCCCCGATCCGCTCGCGGACCTCGGGGTCGGGCGCATCGATCGCCGCCACGGCCTCGGCCCGGCGCACGGCCTCGGCCCAGAAGCCGGTGTTGGAGAGCGCCCGGGCGAGTTGGCTGGTGATGTTGGCCCAGCCGATGGAGCCGGCCGGAATCCGTTCGGCCGCGGCCATCAGCGGCTCGACGGCGTCGTTGAAGCGGCCGAGCTCGGCGGCGGCGACGCCCCAGATGGCGTAGGCCTCGCCCAGGCCAGCGTCGGCCTGGGCGGCCCGCCGCGCCGCCTCCAGCGCTTCGGCCAGCCGTCCGCCCTGGGCGTGGCCGCG
>JAQGIX010000176.1 GCA_028290925.1 Phenylobacterium sp.
GCGCAGCCGGCCGGCCGCCTCGCCGCCGCCGGCCAATTCGGACGACGAGGGTTCTCCCGGCTTCGCGCTCGCCGCCTAGCGCTGTCCGCTCAGTCGTCGACGCTGGTCTCGGGACGGTCGTCGCCGGAGGACACTTCGTCGTGCCAGCGGCCACCCTTGTCCTCGTAGCTGATGCCGGCGGTGTCCCCCGGCCGGCGCTGTTCAGCGGCTGCGAGGGCGGCGGCGCGATGCGCCGCCTCGCGGGTCGGGAAGGTCTCGGAGAACGAGCCCTCCGCCTTGTAGGCCCACCCGCCATCGTGCTCGACCACGTGATAGACGACTTCGGTCATCGGAGGTCTCCTCTCAAGCCTGGCGACGGGCAGCCTATCCTGCGATGGCGGCGGCGTCGCGTTCGCCGGTGCGGATGCGAAGCGCGCTCTCCAGCTCGAAGACGAACACCTTGCCGTCGCCGATCTTGCCGGTGTTGGCGGTGCGCGAGATGGCCTCGACCACCGCCTCGACGATGTCCGTCGGCACGGCGATCTCCAGCTTCACCTTGGGCAGCAGCTTCACCTAGTACTCCGCGCCGCGATAGACCTCGGTCTTGCCGCGCTGGCGCCCGTAGCCGCGCACCTCGGTGACCGTCAGGCCCGAGGCCCCGGCCTCGGTGACGGCGTCGAGCACCGCGTCGAGGCGGCTGGGCTTGATGATCGCGACGATCATCTTCATGGGACGAGGCCTCCGAACCGGCGGGCGTGTGATCCGACTTGCTGAAGCTAAGGCTTCCGCCGGTCCGGTCCAAGGGGCGTCTGGCGCAGCGGCGTCTGGGCCGCCGGCTGGGCGCCCGGCGCCGGGACCAGGATCGGCTTGGCCACCCGGGCGCGGACCCGCACGCCCTTGGGCTTCATCGCGAAGGTCTGCTTCACCGCCTCCATCAGGACGAGGCCGGCAAAGCCCGGCCACAGCCGCGATCCCGCCTGCTCGAAGCCCTCCGCCCAGCCGGCCAGCCAGCCGGCCGGCGGTACGTAGAGCGCCCGCGTCCAGCCGGAGGGCTCCAGCTCGGCCTCGCGCAGCAGCTCGGCGAGCTGGCCACGGGTGTAGGGTCGGCCGTGGCCGAACGGCGTCTTCTCCGAATTGGCCCACAGCCCGTTGCGCGCCGCCACCGTCACGATCACCCGCCCCGAGGGCGCCAGCACCCGCCAGACCTCGCGCAGCAGGGCGATGGGGTCGGGGCTCTCCTCGATGGCGTGGACCAGCAGGATCCGGTCGAACAGGGCGTTGCGATAGGGCAGCTGGTCCTCACCCACCAGGCTCGCCAGGTTGCGGGCCCCGGCCGGCCAGATCTCCACGCCCTGCTGGGCGGGCATGCCCGCCACCACCCGGCGGGCCGCCGGAGCGAGCGTCGAGACGAACGGCGTCGCATAGCCCAGCGCCAGCACGTCCAGCCCATGGGCGTCGCCCCAGGCCTCGACGACCTTGCGGCCGACCATCAGCCGGGCGGCGCGGCCCAGGTCAGAGGCGTAGAACTGCCGAAGCTCGAGGACGTCGCGGCGCATGATCCGTTGGGCTAAGCTCGACGAAGGTCTCGCGCCAACCTAAATCGCATCCTAGGTGTTTGTCGCCGGAGACCCAGCCATGCCGCTCACCGTCCACCAGTTCGCCTGCCTGTCGGACAACTACGGCTTCCTGGCCCGTGACGAGGCTACCGGCCTGGCCGCCTGCATCGACACCCCGGACGCCGGCGCGATCCTGCGCGAGCTCGACAAGCTCGGCTGGAAGTTGTCGCTGATCCTCAACACCCACTGGCATCCCGACCACGCCGGCGGCAACGCCGAGGTCAAGGCCGCCACCGGCGCGACCATCGTCGGGCCGAAGGAGGTCACCCGCATCTCCGCGCTGGATCGCGAGGTCGAGGGCGGCGACGTGGTGGAGCTGGGCGAGACCCGCTTCAAGGTCATCGAGACCGGCGGCCATACCCTGGGCCATATCGCCTACTACGACGCCGCCGATGAGATCGCTTTCGTCGGCGACACCCTGTTCGCGCTCGGCTGCGGTCGCCTCTTCGAGGGGGACGCGGCGCAGATGTGGACCAGCCTGCAGCGGCTCGCGGCGCTCCCCGACGACACCACCGTCTACTGCGCCCACGAGTACACCGCCTCCAACGCCCGCTTCGCCCTGTCGGTGGACGACGATCCGACGCTCAGGCGCCGCGCCGAGGCGGTGTTCGCCGCCCGCGAGCGGGGCGAACCCACCGTGCCCACCACCATCGGCCTGGAGAAGGCGACCAATCCGTTCCTGCGGGCGCCCAAGCTGGCGGCCCGGGTCGGCGCGGCCGGCAAGCCGGACTACGAGGCCTTCGGCGCGGTCCGCGCCGCCAAGGACGTGTTCAAGGGGTGAGCCCTCGCCCCCCTCGCGGGGGGAGGACGCGTTTAGTGATCCGCCGCAGCCACGGCGGCGATCCGGCCCGACGACGGCCGCCCGGCCAGCCCCAGCGCCGGGACCACGGTGATCTTCAGCGTGCCGTTCTGTAGCTGGGCGGCGACCCGCTTGCCCTGCTCCAGGAACACCCGCCGCAGGTTGGCCAGCCGGCCGCGGCCCTGCGGCCGCTCCGCCAGGCGCGTCACCGCCACCGCGGCCACCAGGGCCGCGTCGGCGATCACCGCCGAGGAGCCGGGATTGGCCTCGGCGTCGAACAGGATCACGTGGCGGGCCGCATGGCTGGCGCGCAGGCTGGCCTGGCCCAGCCGGTCCAGCAGCGCCTGGGGGCCTAGCGGCATGAGCTTGAGCGGCGAGCCGCCGCCGGCCAGGGCCGCGGCCTCGCCGCCCGGACGATGGTCGGTGAAGACGGTGATGCCGCCCAGCCGGGTGGCGCGCAGCACCGGCTCGCCCAGGTCGTTCTTGTAGATCACGTCGCCGCGCGGGGCCGCATGCGGCTGCAGCGCCCAGACCTCGGGGCTGTTCTCGAACTTCAAGAGCGGCCGGTCCTCGGTCAGGTCGAGCACGAAGATGTCGCCGTCCTCGCAGACGTAGCGGGCCACCGTCGGGGCGGCGAAGTCCCGGCCCCCCTGGGCGTGGCCGCCGAACAGCAGGTCGCGGAGGTTCTGGGCGGCGGCGCCATGTGCGAATCCCAAGGCCGCGCAGAAAACGGCTGCGCAGATCGACCTCGAAATCGCAGTCGGCCCATCATCCATGACAATCAAGCGGATGCGCTTCGACTGGGGCGCTTTTTGGACGTGGCGAAGGCTCTTCTGGGCGTCAGCCAGCAAGGGCGGACTCCACTTTTGCGTCCGGCTGCGCGTCAAATATTTGCCGGCGGCCCCTTCGGGCGGCGAACAGCTGTCCACTTCGGCTGAAGGGCCGCTAGCCGACCATGTACTGGCCGCCGTTGAGCGCCAGCGTCGCGCCGGTCACGTAGCCGGCCTGTTCGCCCGCCAGGAACGCCACCATGTCGGCGATCTCCTCGCCGTGGCCCAATCGTCCCACGGGGATCTGCGCGATGATCCCTTCCAGCACCTTTTCCGGCACCGCCATGACCATCTCGGTGTCGATGTAGCCGGGCGCCACGCAGTTCACCGTCACGCCCTTGCGGGCGTTCTCCAGCGCCAGCGCCTTGGTGAAGCCGATCATCCCGGCCTTGGCGGCCGAGTAGTTGGTCTGGCCCATCTGGCCCTTCTGGCCGTTGATCGAGGAGATGTTGATGATCCGGCCCCAGCCGCGGTCGCGCATGCCCTCGATCACCTGCCGGGTCATGTTGAACAGGCTGTCCATGTTCACCCGGATGACCTCGCTCCACTGCTCGGAGGTCATCTTGTGGAACACCCCGTCGCGGGTGATGCCGGCATTGTTGACCAGCACCTCGATAGGCCCGAGCTCGCGCTCGACCGCGTCCCTGGCGTGCTTGCAGTCGGCGAAGTTGCCGACGTTGCCCTTGATGACCATGACGCCGAGCTCCCGGGCGCAGGCCTCGGCCGCCGTGTCGTTGCCGGAGTAGCCGGCCGCCACCTGCATGCCGTCGGCCTTCAGCCGCTGCACGATCGCCCGGCCGATGCCACGCGTCCCGCCCGTGACCAACGCCACCCTGGCCATTCGCTCAATCTCCCTAACCGGCGCCGGTTATGATCCCCCGGCGCTCGCGTCCCAAAGCTCAGTCGTCGGCTTAGACCTGCTCCACGCACATGGCCACGCCCATGCCGCCGCCGACGCACAGCGTCGCCAGGCCTTTGGCGCCCCCCGATCGCTGCATTTCATGCAGCAAGGTGGTCAGGATTCTTGCGCCCGAGGCGCCGATCGGATGGCCGATCGCGATCGCCCCGCCGTTGACGTTCACCTTCGCCGGATCGAGGCCCAGGTCGCGCACCACGCACAGCGACTGCGCCGCGAAAGCCTCGTTGGACTCCACTAGGTCGAGGTCGGCGACGCTCCAGCCGGCCTTCTCCAGCGCCTTGCGGCTGGCCGGGATCGGCCCGGTGCCCATGATCTGTGGATCGACGCCGGCGTGGGCCCACGAGGCGATGCGCGCCAGCGGCTTCAGGCCGCGCCGCTTGGCTTCCTCGGCGCTCATCAGCACCAGGGCCGCGGCCCCGTCGTTGAGGCCCGAGGCGTTGGCGGCGGTGACCGTGCCGTCCTTGGTGAAGGCCGGACGCAGGCCGGAGATGCTCTCCAGCGTCACCCCGTGGCGGATGAACTCGTCGTCCTCGACGACGACGTCGCCCTTGCGGCCCTTGATGGTGACCGGGGCGATCTCGTCCTTGAAGCGGCCCGACGTCTGCGCCGCCTCGGCGCGGTTCTGCGAGCTCACCGCGAAGCGGTCCTGGTCCTCGCGGGTGATCTGCCAGCGGTTGGCGATGTTCTCGGCGGTCTGGCCCATGTGGTAGCCGTGGAAGGCGTCCCAGAGGCCGTCCTTGATCATGGTGTCCACCAGGCCCAGGTCGCCCATCTTCTGGCCGTTCCGGAGGTTGGCCGCGTGCGGCGACTGGCTCATGCTCTCCTGGCCGCCGGCGATGACGATCTGCGCCGAGCCGTCCCTGATCTGCTGGGCGGCCAGCGCCACGGCCCGGAGCCCCGAGCCGCAGAGCTGGTTAAGGCTCCAGGCGGGGCTTTCCACCGGGATGCCGGCGTTCACCGCCGCCTGCCGCGCCGGGCCCTGCCCCGCGCCGGCCTGCAGCACCTGGCCCAGCACCACCTCGTCCACGTCGGCGGCCTCGATCCCGGCGCGGGCCACGGCGGCCTGGATGGCGATCTTGCCGAGTTCGTGGGCCGGCAGGCTGGCCAGCGCGCCGTTGAACGAGCCCACCGGCGTGCGGGCGGCGGAGACGATGACGATGTCGCTCATGGCGAGCTCCTCGCGAAGGGGAAGACGGCCCTTGGCCATCTATCGGGAGGCGGCGCCGGTTCGGCAAGCCCGGACGCCATAGATATTCGAACTCTTTGATTATTTGCTCGCATCCGCGATACTGCGCTGCAGAACAAGGGCCGCTTTCGCCGCGCCCGATGCTAAGGATTTGGGATGGCCGACACCCAGGGGACAGACCCGCCGCAGGGCGAGCGCGTCGTCATCAAGAAGTACGCCAACCGGCGGCTCTACAATACCGCGTCCTCGTCCTATGTGACCCTCGAGCATCTCGCCGACATGGTGAAGAAGGGCGTCGATTTCGTGGTCTACGACGCCAAGACCAACGACGACATCACCCGCTCGGTGCTCACCCAGATCATCTTCGAGGAGGAGAGCCAGGGCCAATCCCTGCTGCCGATCCAGTTCCTGCGGCAGCTGATCGGCTTCTACGGCAACTCCCTGCAGTCGTTCCTGCCGAGCTACCTGGAGCTGTCGCTGGCCACCTTCGCCCAGCAGCAGGAGCGGATGACCAGCCAGTTCGCCCAGCTGGGCCCGACCGGCGGCACCAACGCCTACCAGGAGCAGATCCGCCAGAACCTCGCCCTCTTCGACCGGGCGATGAAGATGTTCTCGCCCTTCGCCTATGTGAAGCCCGACGAAACGGCCGCGCCGGCCTCAGGCCCGACGCCCGCCGCCAGGCCGGCCGAGCCCGCCGCCGACGAAGCGCTCACCGAGCTTCGCAAGCAGATGGCCGAGATGCAGGCCCAGATCGAGAAGCTCGCAACCAAGCGCTAACTTGGAACCCTCACCTGGCTTAAGGTTTGCAACTGCTTAAGCATGATGTCCCGAATTGATCCGATCCGCCGCGCAGACCTGCTGCGCAAGGCCACGAGGCCCGATCCCGAGCAGCCCGAAGAGGCGGCCGAGGCCCAGGTCGTGCGCCTGCCGGTCCCGGTCGGCCGGGTGAACCGCATCCTGCCGCGCGACGCGCGCCCGGACGGCCAGAGCGCCTTCACCGCCCAGCTGATGGGCCAGGACGGCGCCAAGCGCGGGCTGAAGGCCGGGGCCGAAGTGATCGGCGCGGCCAAGACCCTCTACAACCGCACCGAATGGTCCGGCGCGAAGGACCGCCGCGCGCCCACCGGGGCCCGCGCCAAGGCCCGGATTTAGCGCGCCTTCAAGGCCGCGATCTCGGCCTCCAGCATCGCCACCCGCTGCTCCAGGGCCGCGAGCCTCCGCTCCACCGCGCCCGCCTCGCCCGCCTCGCCCGGAACCGGCGTCGAGACCCCAGCCCGGCCGGCGACCTCGGCCGCCGGAACCCCCAGCAACTCGGCCATTCGCGCCACCTGCTGGGCGGAAATTTCCCGCTGGTCCTTGAACGCCAGGGCGAGGTCGGCCTCGGAGAGCCCGGCCGCCGCAGCCA
>JAQGIX010000217.1 GCA_028290925.1 Phenylobacterium sp.
ACGTGACGCAGGGCGGCGTGCAGCAGGTGGGTGGCGGAGTGGTTGGATCGGGTGGCGGCGCGGCGCTCGGGGTCGACAGCCAAGCGCACGCGGGCGCCCGGCGCGAGCGCGCCGTCGAGGATCGTCACATCGTGGACGTTGAGGTCACCGGCCTGTTTCTGCACGTCGGTGACGCGGCCGCGTCCACCCTCCCATTCGACCTCGCCCTGGTCGCCGGCCTGGCCGCCGCTCTCGGCGTAGAAGGGCGTGCGGTCGAACAGCGCCTGGACCTTGTCGCCCTTTGAAGCTTCGGTGATCTCCTTGCCGTCCTGGAGCAGGACCAGCAGCTCGGCAGTCGTCTCGATGGCGTCGTAGCCGAGGAATTCAGTGGCCCCCAGCCGCTCGCGGATGGCGAACCATTCGCCGGCCGCGGCCACCTGGCCCGAGCCGGTCCAGTTCTCGCGCGCCATCTCGCGCTGCTTGGTCATGGCCGCGTCGAAGCCCGGCAGGTCGACCGTCAGCCCCTTGGCGCGGACCGCGTCCTGGGTGAGGTCGAGCGGGAAGCCGTAGGTGTCGTAGAGCTTGAAGGCGGTCTCGCCGGACAGCACGCCGCCTTGCTCAAGCCCGCTTGTCGCTTCCTCGAGAAGCGACATGCCGCGGCCCAGGGTGCGGCGGAACCGCTCCTCCTCCTCGCGCAAGGTGTGCTCGATGGAAGCCTGGGCGCGCTTCAGCTCCGGATAGGCCTCCCCCATCTCGGCCACCAGGGTCGGCACCAGGCGGTGCATCAGCGGCTCTTCGGCGCCCAGCAGGTGGGCGTGGCGCATGGCGCGCCGCATGATCCGGCGCAGGACGTAGCCGCGGCCCTCGTTGGAGGGCGTCACGCCGTCGGCGATCAGGAAGCTGGTGGAGCGCAGGTGGTCGGCGATCACCCGGTGCGAGGGGCCGTTGGAGGCGCCGCCCGTTCCACCAACCAAGCCGCGCGAGGCGGCGATCAGGGCGCGGAACAGGTCGATGTCATAGTTGTCGTGCACGCCCTGCAGGACGGCGGCGATCCGCTCCAGGCCCATGCCGGTGTCGATGGAGGGCCTGGGCAGCGGCCGGCGCTCGCCGTCGGCGAACTGCTCGTACTGCATGAAGACCAGGTTCCAGATCTCCACGAACCGGTCGCCGTCCTCGTCCGGGCTGCCGGGCGGGCCGCCGGGGATGTGCTCGCCGTGGTCGAAGAAGATTTCCGAACAGGGACCGCACGGGCCGGTGTCACCCATGGACCAGAAGTTGTCGGACGAGGCGATGCGGATGATCCTGTCGTCGGGCAGGCCGGCGATCTTCTTCCAGAGCCGGTGGGCCTCGTCGTCCTCGGCGTAGACGGTGACCAGCAGCTTATCGACCGGCAGCTGGAACTCCTTGGTGAGCAGCTCCCAGGCGTATTCGATCGCGGCGTCCTTGAAGTAGTCGCCGAACGAGAAATTCCCCAGCATCTCGAAGAAGGTGTGATGGCGGGCGGTGTAGCCGACGTTGTCGAGGTCGTTGTGCTTGCCGCCGGCGCGGACCGACTTCTGCGACGAGGCGGCGCGCGGCCAGGGCGGGGTTTCCGCGCCGGTGAAGTAGTTCTTGAACGGCACCATGCCGGCATTGACGAAGAGCAACGTCGGATCGTTCTGCGGCACCAGCGGGGCCGAGGCGACGATGGCGTGATCCCGCGTCCGGAAATAGTCCAGGAAGTGGCTGCGGATCTCGTTCAGGCTCGACATGGGCGCTTCTTGGGCACTTTTTTCTTCGACATCGACGGGTGGGTCCCGCCGCCCTCAAAGGTAGGGACGGGCGCCCCTTTACGAAACTTCTCCGAGGCCCGGCAAAGGAAAAGGACGCCCGGAGCGTACCCCGGGCGTCCTGGCTCTGATGTCGGGCGACGCCCGCGGGGTGGAAACCGCGAGGCGGGGTTGGCGGTGGGGCCTCCGCGCGGGGGCGAGGCGGCGCCCGTCAGAGGACCTCTATTCCTCGGCCGCGTCCTCTTCGGTGGGGCCCACGAGGAGTTCCTCCTCGATGACCGCCTTGGCGCCGCGGACCGACTTTTCGATCTCGGCGGCGATGTCGGGGTTGGCCTTGAGGAACTCGCGGACGTTGTCGCGGCCCTGGCCGATGCGCTGGGAGTTGAAGGAGAACCAGGAGCCGGACTTGTCGATGACGCCGGCCTTGACGCCGAGGTCGATGATCTCGCCCAGCTTGGAGATCCCCTCGCCGTACATGATGTCGAACTCGACCTCGCGGAACGGCGGGGCGACCTTGTTCTTGACCACCTTCACCCGGACGTTGTTGCCGACGATCTCGTCGCGCATCTTCACCGAGCCGATGCGCCGGATGTCGAGGCGCACCGAGGCGTAGAACTTCAGCGCATTGCCGCCGGTGGTGGTCTCCGGCGAGCCGTACATCACCCCGATCTTCATGCGGATCTGGTTGATGAAGATCACCAGGGTCTGGGTCTTGGAGATCGAGGCGGTGAGCTTGCGCAGCGCCTGGCTCATCAGCCGCGCCTGCAGGCCCGGCAGGC
>JAQGIX010000231.1 GCA_028290925.1 Phenylobacterium sp.
CCCGGAGGCCTGGTTCACCTCCACCCAGGCGACGATCTTCGCCCGCGACATCCCGGCCGACACCGAGGACCCGCGGATGCTGATGTTCGGCAAGGTCATCGCCGAGCTGTTCGACCGCCGGATGCACGACAAGGACAAGCTGATCTCGGTGTTCAACGCCCACAACGCCCGCGTCCGCCAGGTCATCCCGCCGGAGCGCCTGCTGGTCTATGAGGTCTCGCAGGGCTGGGCGCCCCTGTGCGATTTCCTCGGCGTCGCCGTCCCGGACGGGCCGATGCCGAAGGTCAACTCCACCGAGGAATTCCAGCAGAAGCTGGCCGGCCAGATCGCGGCGCAGTCGCAGCCAGCCTAAGCCTCCAGCTCGATGTCCCAGTAGAGGTAGTCGAGCCAGCTTTCGTGCAGGTGGTGCGGCGGGAACTTGCGGCCGTGCTCCTGCAGCTCGTAAGCCGAGGGCCGGCGCGGATGGCGCCTGGGATGCATCGAGGCCTGCTGCGGCGTGCGCCCGCCCTTCGTCAGGTTGCAGCGGGCGCAGGCGGTGACGATGTTCTCCCAGGTGGTGCGCCCGCCGCGCGAGCGCGGGATCACGTGGTCGAAGGTCAGCTCCTCCGTCGCGTGGCAGTACTGGCAGGCGAATGAGTCCCGCAGGAACAGGTTGAAGCGGGTGAAGGCCGGCGGCCGGTCCTGCGTCACCTAGTGCTTGAGCGAGACCACGCTCGGCAGGCGCATTTCGAAGGAGGGGGAGTGCACCACCTGGTCGTAGGTCGAGACCACGTCGACCCGATCCAGGAACACCGCCTTGATCACCTCCTGCCACGGCCACAGCGACAGCGGGTAGTAGGACAGCGGGCGGAAATCGGCGTTCAGCACCAAGGCGGGCCAGCCGGACGGCGGATGGCTAAGCACCTGCATGGCAGGAACCCCGGATCAGCGGCGTGACGCCTATGGAAGGGGATTTTGTCCTGAAGACCGAGCCCTCATCAGCGAATGCGCCGGCGGCGAATCGCTCCGGGCGATCCCCGCTGCAAGCTCAATATATGGGAGATCCTGAGACATCTCCATGGCGCCTGGGCTTCTCATCGGAAGCCTTGGGCCTCGCCCGGGTCAAAGCGGGCGAGGCCTCTCGCAGGCTTGCATCTGGGCCTTACGCGCCAACGGCCGCGAAGGAGACGGCCAGCGCGATGCCGGCGAGGACGGCGGCGTAGGCCGACACGGTGTCGAGGATGCGGTTCAGGGTGATCGACATGGTCGAGCTCCGGTTCTGGGGTTGGGCGGCCCGGGTTCCGAACCGCCTGTCCAACTGGACGATGCTTAGATAGCACTGATCTAAGCGGTGTCTAGATAGAGAATGCTGCAGTGCAGCTATGCATTTCTGAATGGGGGTGCAAAGGGCTACGGGGCCGCCGTTCGCCGGGGACGAAAAAGGGGCCCGCGAAGGGCCCCTTCTAGGTCGGCGGGCTTAAGGGGAGGTTTAGGCGCCGATGGCCGCCAGGGCGGTGGCTGACGCCAGGCCGAGGAACAGCAGCAGCGCCGGCGCGACCCGGTCGAACAAGCGCTCGAAATTCGCGAGAGACATGACACACACCTTTGAGTTTGAACCCCGGGGGAGCGGGGACGTTTTACTATTTGAACAGCGCTAAGATAGGACCTATCTAAACGTCGTCAAGATATCTTTACGTCGTCCAGATATCGATTAAAGTGAAGTCGTGATGAGAGAAACTCAAACCGCCGCCGAAGCCCGCCCCTACCACCATGGCGACCTGCGTCGCGCCCTGGTCGACGCGGCCCGCCGGATCCTGGAGGCGGAAGGCCCGACCGCCCTGTCGCTCCGCGCCGTGGCCCGCGAGGCCGGCGTCAGCCCGGCGGCGCCCTACCACCACTTCAAGGACAAGGCCGAGTTGCTCGACGCCGTCGCCGACGAAGGCTGGCAGATCCTCAGCACCGGCATGACCAAGGCCAAGGCCGACGCCGAACCCCGCAGCAAGCTGAACGCGATCGGCATCGCCTATGTCTGCTTCGCCCGCGAGAACCCGGCCCTCTACCGCGTGATGTACGACGCGGCCCGCGACAAGGAAGCCCTGCCCGCGCAGATGCAGGACAACAAGGACAGTGCCTACTGCAAGGTGCGCGACACCATGATCGAGCTGGGCGCCGACCCCGCCGCCGCCACCGACCTCGAGCTCGCCACCACCGCCGCCTGGTGCGCCGCCCACGGGCTGGCCGAAATGGCCGGCTTCAAGCAGTTCGACCACCTGAAGGCGGAGCTCGGCGGCGAAGTCCCGTTCCTGCGCGCCGTCCTCGCCCACCTGGGCCTGTTCCCGCACGGCAAGCCCGACTAATCAGGTTGGGTGTTCGTCACCCGCTTCGCGCCATCGCCCACCGGCTACCTGCACCGGGGCCACGCCTTTTCGGCGCTGAGCGCCGCTGACGCCGCGCGCGAGGCCGAGGGCCGCTTCCTCCTCAGGATCGAAGACATCGACCGCACCCGCTGCCGGCCCGAATACGAGGCCGCCATCTACGAGGACCTCGCCTGGCTGGGGCTCGAATGGGCGACCCCGGTCCGTCGCCAGTCCGACCACATGGACGATTACGCCCGCGCGCTCCGCGAGCTCGCCGAGCGGGGCCTGCTCTACCGCTGCTTCCGCACCCGCCGCGAGATCGCCGAGGCGATCGAGGCCGCCCCGCACGGCGCCATGGAAGCCTTACGCGGTGAGGCCTTGGCCCCGGATGAGGAGGCCCGCCGCGTCGCCGCCGGCGAGCCCTACGCCTGGCGTC
>JAQGIX010000238.1 GCA_028290925.1 Phenylobacterium sp.
GGTCGATTCGCAGGCCACCACCTGGCCGCGGTTGATGATGGCGATCTGGTCGCAGAGCTCCTGGGCCTCTTCCAGGTAGTGGGTGGTGAGCACGATGGTCACCCCCTTGCGGTTCAGCTCCAGCACGTAGTTCCAGAGCTGGCGGCGCAGCTCCACGTCGACACCGGCGGTGGGCTCGTCGAGGATCAGCACCGGCGGATTGTGCACCATGGCCTTGGCGACCATCAGCCGGCGCTTCATGCCGCCGGAGAGCTGGCGCACATAGGCGTTGGCCTTGTCGGCGAGGCCGAGCGCGGTGAGCAGCTCCATCGTCCGCCGCTCCTTGGCGGGCACCGCGTACATGCCGGCCGCCACCTCCAGGCTCTCCCGCGGGGTGAAGAACGGATCGGCGGCGATCTCCTGCGGGACGACGCCGATGGCGGCGCGGGCGTCCCTGGGCCGCTCGTCGATGTCGCGGCCCCAGATGGTCACCTGGCCCTCGGTCTTGCGGCAGAGCCCGGCCAGGATGTTGATGAAGGTCGACTTCCCCGCCCCGTTCGGGCCGAGCAGGCCGAAGATCGAGCCGCGCGGAATCGCCAGGTCGATGCCCTTCAGCGCCTGCATCTCCGGCGTCGTCTTGGTGGCGGCATAGGTCTTGACCAGGCCCTTGGCCTCGATCGCGTAGTCGGGAAGCTCCATCGGGTCTCCGTTGACGGCGCAAAGCCGCGTCGCATACCTAGGCGCGCGTCCGCCCCGCGCCAAGCGGCCGGCGGCGCATGAGGACATTCGATGGCTCGTTTAGTTCGGAATAAGGGCGCCAGGGCCCAGTTGCGCCCGGAGCCCGCGCCGGCGCAGCCCGCGCTGACCCCGGACCTGCCGGCCCCCGAGATCGTCGAGGTCCGCTCGGCCCGGGTCGCCTGCGACGGCGTCGGCGGCGCGCTCGGCCATCCGCGCGTCTGGCTGGAGATGGGCGAGGCCGACTTCGTCGAATGCCCCTACTGCGACCGCCGCTTCGTGCTGGCCGAGGGCGCGTCCGGCGCGGAGGACGAGCGCCTCGCCCCCGGCGTCTACGAGGGCCCGCACGGGCACTGAACCTTCCCTCCCTTAACGGGGAGGGAAGCGCGGCTCAGACCCGGAGCGGCATCAGGATGTACTGGACGAGGCCGTCGGCCGGGTCGAGCACCAGGGCCGGATCGTTGGGGCCGCCGAAGCGCAGCTCCGCCGTCTCGCCCGAGATCTGGTCGGTGATGTCCATCAGGAAGCGGGCGTTGAACGAGAGTTCGAAGGCGTCGCCGTCGTAGTCGACCTCCAGCTCCTCCACCGCCTGGCCCGCCTCCATGTTGCGCACCGTGAGGATCACCTTGCCGGCGTCGAAGGCCAGCCTGACCGAGCGGCTCTTCTCCGCCGAGATGGTGGCCACCCGGTCGACCGCCTGGGCGAACAGCTTGGCGTCCACCGAGACCGAGCGGGTGTTGTCCTTGGGGATCACCCGGTTGTAGTCGGGGAAGTTGCCGTCGATGACCTTGGAGGTCAGCGAGGCGCCGTTGAAGCCGAACTTGATCTTCTGCGGGCTGATCTGCAGCTCGACGGTCTCGCCGGCGTCCTCCAGCAGTCGTCGGGCCTCGCTCACCGTCTTGCGCGGCACGATGATCCCCGGCAGGCCGGCCGCGCCCTCCGGGGCCGGCATCTCGGCCAGGGCCAGGCGGCTGCCGTCGGTGGCCACGGCGCGCAGCTTCTGGGAGCCGTCCTCCACCACCGTGTGCAGGTACATGCCGTTCAGATAGTAGCGGGTCTCCTCCGCGGAGATCGCAAAGCGGGTCTTGTCGATCAGCCGGATCAGGTCGGCCACCTCGAGGGTGAGGCTGCCCGACAGGCCGTCGGAGCTCATCACCGGGAAGTCCCCGGCCGGCAGCACCGGCAGGTTGAAGCGCGAGCGCCCGGCCTGAACGGTGAGGCGCGGGTCCTCGCCGGTGAAGCTCAGCGACACGTCCGAGCCCTCGGGCAGCTTGCGGACGATCTCATAGAGCGTGTGGGCCGGCGCAGTGATCTGGCCCGGCTGGTCGACGTGGGCGGCCGTCTGGTCGACGATCTCCATGTCGAGGTCGGTCGCCGAGAAGCTCAGGCTGTCGCGCTCCGCCGAAAGCAGCACATTGGACAGGATGGGTATGGTGTTGCGCCGCTCGACGGCGCTCTGCACATGCCCGAGCGCCCGCAAAAGCGCCGCCCGTTCGATCGTCAGCTTCATGCCTTTGTCCCGGACCTCACCGCGCGGCGATTCGCTTCGCCTCGCCCCGACTGGAAGGGACTTAAGACATTACCGGATTTGCGAGGCCGCGAAAGGCCTCGTTGGAGCTTAGGCCCGGGTATCCACCGCGCCGCCGGAGCCGTCGTCCTCGCCCACGGCGTAGGGGTTCGCGGCCGAGCCGTCCGATCCATTGGCTTTCGGACCGGTCCCGGCGCCCTTGGCCGCCACCACGACCATCGCCGGACGCACCAGGCGGCCGAGCAGATCGTAGCCCGGCTGCATGACCTCGACGACGGCGCCGGGCGCCACGTCGGTGTCGGCCAGCTCCATCATCGCCTGGTGCTGGTGCGGGTCGAACTTGTCGCCCTTGGCCGGTTGGATCTTCTTCAGGCCGTTGCGCTCGAAGGCGGCCTGCAGCTCCTTCTCGGTCATCTCCACCCCGACGATGAAGTTCTTCACCACCGGGTCGGCCGACTCCGGATGGGCGGCGAGCGCGCGCGACAGGTTGTCGGCGACGCCCAGCAAAACGCGGGCGAACTTCTGGATGGCGAAGGCGCGCGCGTCGTTGGCCTCGCGCTCGGCGCGCCGGCGGGTGTTGTCGGCCTCGGCGGCGTAGCGGAGCACCTGCTCCTTCAGCGCCGCGGCTTCGGCCCTCAGCGCCTCGATCTCGTCCGCGTCGCCCTCGGCCCCGTCGACCTGCGGATCCATGTCTTCGGACATCTCAAGCTCTTCTCTTCAAGCGTTCATCACCTGGCCCAGGACGCGCGCGGTGTAGTCCACCAACGGAATCACACGGGCATAGTTCAAGCGCGCGGGGCCGATCACGCCGATCGCGCCGACCACGCGCTGCGAGCCCGTCATATAGGGGGCCGCGATCACGGCGGAACCCGAAAGTGAGAACAGCCGGGTTTCCGCCCCGATGAAGATGCGCACGCCCTGGCCGTCGCGCACCCCGTCGAGCAGCTGGATCAGCTGTTCCTTCTCCTCGAGGTCCTCGAACAGCGAGCGGACCCGCTCCAGGTCCTCCAGCGCCTGGGGCTCTTCCAGGAGGTTGGCGCGGCCGCGAACGATCAGCGCGCGCTCCTCGCCCTCGCCGCTCCAGGCGGCCAGGCCGTCCTCCACCAGCCGCGCGGCGGTGGAATCGAGCTCGCGCCGGGCGGTCTCGAGCTGGACCTTCAGGTCGGCGGCGGCCTCCACCAGGGTGCGGCCGCGCAGGCGGGCGTTGAGGAAGTTGGAGGCCTCCTGCAGGGCGGAGGGGGTGACCCCGGCCGGCAGGCGGATCAGGCGGTTCTCCACCGTGCCGTCCTCGAAGACCATCACCGCCAGGGTCCGCTCGACGCCCAAGGCGACGAACTCCACGTGCTTGACACCGGCGTCGCGGATCGGGGTCACCACCACGCTGGCCGCGCCCGCCAGCCCCGAGAGGATCGCGCTCGCCTCGTTCAGCGCGTCGTCGTAGTTGCGGCCGTGGGCCCGCAGGCGCGCCTCGATGGAGCGGCGCTCCTCCTCGGCGATGTCGCCGACCTCCAGCAGGCCGTCCACGAATAGCCTGAGGCCCGCGTGGGTCGGCAGCCGCCCGGCGCTGACGTGCGGCGCGCCCAGCAAGCCGAGCTGGGTCAGGTCCTGCATGGTGTTGCGGATCGAGGCGGGCGACAGATGGATGCCCGCCTTGGAGAGCGTGCGCGAGCCCACCGGCTCGCCGGATTCCAGATAGCTCTCCACGATCCTCCGGAAAATGTCCCGGGCGCGTTCGTCGAGTTCGGCGAGCGACGGCCCGCGGCCTAGGAATGAACTGTTCACGTCGGCCTTCGGCAGGACCTCAAGGGCGCCCATGGACTGGACCTTCGTCATCTAGGATAAGCGCCCCCTCACTGGTGTGGCGATTCAGAAATTCGTCTTTGCCTCATGGCCGGCTCCGAACGGATTTGTGAATCCCAAGCCGCACCGCCAAGTATATGTTTCTAGTGTGTTTTTAGGCCTTGAAGTTCGCCTCGGTCGTGGATCGAGCGCTGAATGAACTGCAAGTCCGGCACGCTAGCCGCAAGACGCCTGACCGAAGCTGGAGCCTCCCGACCTCATGCGCCCCTCCGAACGCGCCCCCGATCTGCTCCGCACCGTCACCCTGGAAACCGGCGTCAACCGCTATGCGGAGGGCTCCTGCCTGGTGAGCTTCGGCCACACCAAGGTGCTGGTGACCGCCAGCCTGGAGGAGGGCGTGCCGCCGTTCCTGCGCGGGCGCGGCCAAGGCTGGGTCACCGCCGAGTACGGCATGCTGCCGCGCGCCACCCACACCCGCGGCCGGCGCGAGGCCGCGCAGGGCAAGCAGTCGGGCCGCACCCAGGAGATCCAGCGGCTGATCGGCCGCTCCCTGCGCGCGGTGGTCGACCTGAAGGCCCTGGGCGAGCGGCAGATCACCCTCGACTGCGACGTGGTGCAGGCCGACGGCGGCACGCGCACGGCCGCGGTGACCGGCGCCTGGGTCGCCCTGCGCCTGGCCACCCGCTACATGCTGGAGGAAGGGCTGATCACCAACGACCCGATCCTCGATCAGGTGGCGGCGGTGAGCTGCGGAGTGTTCTCGGGGACCCCGGTGCTCGACCTCGACTACGAGGAGGATTCCAACGCCGAGGCGGACTCGAACTTCGTGCTGACCGGGACCGGCGACATCGTGGAGATCCAGGCGACGGGCGAGAAGCGCGGCTTCTCGGAGGCCGAGTTCGAGGCGCTGTTCTCGCTGGCCCGCAAGGGGATCAAGGAACTCTGCGTGTTGCAGAAGCAGGCGACGGGCGGCTGAGGCGCAGCCCGCCGGCCTCTTCGTTCCCTAGAAGCCCGGCAGCAGGTGACGGAAGGCCGACGCCGGCATGCGGGCGAGCTCGTGCGCCAGGGGCGCGAACAGGGCGCCGAAGAACGCTTTAAGCTTGGCGATCATCACTGTCTCCTGTGTGCAGCTGCAGCATTGCTGCGGCGCATATATGGAGACCTTCTTGATGTCGCAAGGGTTTCGGGGACGTTAAGGCGTCTCAGCGGCCCCTTGCGCCGCAACGCAGCACGAGGCGGTCAGGTCTCCACCGTCCCGATGGCCTCGTCCTCGGCCTCGTCGCCGGGCCCGGCCTCGTAGGTCAGGAGGTCGCCCGGCTGACACTCCAGCTCGCGACAGAGGGCGGCCAGGGTGGAGAAGCGCACGGCCCGCGCCTTGCCGGTCTTGAGGATCGACAGATTGGCGATGGTCACGCCGACCCGGTCGGCGAGCTCGGTGAGCGACATGCGGCGCTCGAAGAGCACCCGGTCAAGCTGGACGCGAATGGGCATGGGCTAGATCGTCAGCTCCGCTTCGCGGCGCAGGCGCGCGCCCTCCCGGAACACCTCGGCGAGCACGAAGACCACCAGCACCGAGAACCAGGCGGTGAGGCTCTTGTCGGGCTGGGCCTTGCTGACGCCGGGCAACAGCCAGGCGCCGATCCCCCAAACGGCGTAGCGGCCGCACTCCAGGGCCGCCAGCATCACGCCGATCAGCCGCAGGCGGCGCACATTGTCGGGATGGAACGGATCGCCCGCCGTGAGCGTCATGAAGATCCGGCGCAGGCATCCGACGATGACCAGCACGCCGGCCATGTAGAGCGAGGCCGCCGCGAGACCGCCGGTCACCGCCGGCCAGCGGCCGGCCAGCTGTCCCGTGGAGAGGCTGACATCGTCCAGCAGGTCGGGATTGAAGGTGAACAGCAGGGCGGCGCCCACCATCAGGCTGACCGCCACCACGCCGATCCACAGCGCGGCGTAGACCACGTCGAGGATGATCTTCAGGAAGCTGGAGACCGATCCCGGACCCAATGCGCGCATGAACGGCCCCTCCGTCGCTCCCCGCACCTGGCCGCGGTGGCGGCCGGCGCGGGGTCTGGCGAACACCCCACGAGACACGGAGCCTAGTGGATGCCGGCGACGGCCAGAAGCGGGAAGGCGAACACGGTCACGGCGGCGACGGTCATGAAGACGGTCAGGGCGGTGCGGTCGAGGACAGTTTCGAAGCGAGCGAACATTTGAGTGGCTCCAAGGACTTGCTGCGTTGCAGCATTTTTGTGGGCGGAACGACGGTTCCAATGCCGATGATCAATACGGCCGCATCGTTTCTCGATCAAGTTAATATCGAGTAACGATATTAAACTTTTGCAATGCAGCAGACGCCCGCGGGGGCTAGGGTCCGGCCGTGGAGACGATCTCATGGCCCTGAAGCTCGAACCCGGCGCGCGGCTGGTGGTGGCGACCCACAATCCCGGCAAGGCGCGCGAGCTGGCGCAGATCCTGGAGAACCGCTTCGAGCTGGTGACCGCCGGCGAGCTTGGCCTCTCCGAGCCGGACGAGACCGAGCAGACCTTCGTCGGCAACGCCCTCCTCAAGGCCCGCGCCGCGGCCGAGGCCAGCGGACTGATCGCCTTGGCCGACGATTCCGGCCTCTCAGTGGCGGCCCTCGACGGCCAGCCCGGCGTCTATTCGGCGCGCTGGGCGGGCCCCGGCCGCGACTTCGGCGTCGCCATGCGCAAGGTGGAGGAACGCCTGGAGGAGGCCGACAGCCGCGACCTCTCCGCCTGGTTCACCTGCGCGCTCGCGGTCGCCTGGCCGGACGGGCCGGCGGTGGTGGTCGAGGGCCGGGCCGACGGGACGCTCAGCTTCCCGCCGCGCGGGACCAAGGGCTTCGGCTACGATCCGATCTTCATCCCCGAGGGCTTCTCCGAGACCTTCGGCGAGATGGATCCCACGGCGAAGGACCGCATGAGCCACCGCGCCCGGGCTTTCGAGAAACTGAAGGCCGCGCTTCTGTGACCACCGCGACCCCGCTGGGCGTCTACATCCACTGGCCCTATTGCGCGCGCATCTGCCCCTACTGCGACTTCAACGTCTTCAAGGCCCGGCCCGGCGCCGAGCCGGCGGCGCTGGCGCGCGCCATCGTCGCCGACCTGGAGGCCCAGGCCGCGCTCACCGGCCCGCGCCAGCTGGTCTCGGTGTTCTTCGGCGGCGGCACCCCCTCGCTGATGGACCCGGCCTGGGCGGCGGAGATCGTCAGCGCCGCGCGCCGGCTGTGGACGGCGGCCGCCGACCTGGAAGTCACACTGGAAGCCAATCCCACCGATGCCGAGGCCCAGGCGTTCGCAGGGTTCGCGCAGGCCGGCGTGAACCGCCTGTCGCTAGGCCTGCAATCGCTGGACGACCAGGCGCTGCGCTTCCTCGGCCGCAACCATGACGCCGCCGCCGGCATCCGCGCCGCCGAAGCCGCGCGGGCCGCCTTCCCGCGGCTCTCCATCGACCTGATCTACGCCCGGCCCGGCCAGACGCCGCAGGCCTGGGCCGCTGAGCTCAAGGCGGCCCTGGCGCTGGGCGCCGAGCACGTCTCGCCCTACCAGCTGACCATCGAGGCCGGCACGGCCTTCGACCGCGCGGTGCGGCGCGGCCTGTTCACCCCGCCCGATCCGGATGCGGGCGCGGCCCTGTTCGAGACCACCCAGGCGGTGCTGACCCGGGCCGGATTCGAGGCCTACGAAGTCTCCAACCACGCGCGCGGCGCGGCGGCCCGTTCTCGGCACAACCTGGTCTACTGGCGCGGCCACGACTACGTGGGCGCCGGGCCCGGCGCGCATGGCCGGATCACCCTTGGCGGGGCGCGCCACGCCACCTATGCCGCGCCCAGGCCCGCCGACTACATCGCCCGGGTGGCGGAGACCGGCCTCGGCTTCGAGAGCCGCGCGCCGCTGACCCCCCGCGAGGCCGCCCAGGAGCGGCTGCTCACCGGCCTGCGCATCCTCGACGGCGTCGACCGCGCCGAACTTGCGGCCCTGGAGATCGCGCCCGCCCGGATCGCCGACCTGGTCGCGCTGGGCCTGCTGGCCGACGACCCGCGGCGGCTGCGCGCCACCCCGGCCGGCCGGCTGGTGCTGGACCGGCTCACCGTCGAGCTGGCGACCTAGCCGCTTGCCTTCCCGCGCCGGAGCGGTGAAGCCTCCGCCATGGCCCGGCCGCAGCCCCCGCCCGTTCTGAACGACGCGCCGCTGGCGCCGGGGCTCTATGTGGTGGCGACCCCGATCGGCAACCTGCGCGACATCACCCTGCGGGCGCTGGACGTGCTTTCCGCCGCCGACCTGGTGCTGGCCGAGGACACCCGCGTCACCGGCAAGCTGCTCTCCATCTTCGGGCTGTCGGCCAAGCTGGAGCGCTATGACGAGCACGCCGC
>JAQGIX010000259.1 GCA_028290925.1 Phenylobacterium sp.
AACGCCACGGTGGAGGCCTGGGAGGCTGCCGGCCGGCCGGCCACCGGCGCGCGGCCCGGCGAGGGCGAGCCGCTGGCCACCACCGCCCGCGGTGCGATCCCGCGCTACGCCTCGGCCACCCCCGGGCGGGACGCCGAGGGCGACATCGAGGCGCTGTCCCTGTGGTCGGGCCAGGGCGTGGCCCAGCTCCATCGGGTGCAGCCCGCCGCCGAGGTGGTCCGCGAGATCGCCGCCGAAGCCCGCGCCGTGCTGCAATCGCTGGCCGCCGGGCTGGACCTCTAGCTCAGCTGGCCTTCGGCCGATCCGACAGCGCCCCGCCGGTCGCCTGGTAGAGGATCAGCTCGGCGATGTTGGTGGCGTGGTCGCCGATCCGCTCCAGGTTCTTGGTGATGAACAGCAGGTGCGTCGAGGCCTCGATCGACGAGGGATCGCCCGACATGGCCTTCAGGATCAGGTGGAAGACCTTCTCGTGCAGTTCGTCGATGTCGGTGTCGTTCTCCCACACGGCCTTGGCGGCCTCGGCGTCGGAGCTGTTGTAGGCGCCCACCACCTCGCCCAGTCGCTTGGCGACCAGCGCGCCCAGATCGCCGACCCCCTTGGCCAGGGCGGCCTCCGGCGCGGCCTTCAGCTGCGGCGTGCGCTTGGCGATGTTCTTGGCCAGGTCCCCGCAGCGTTCCAGGTTCATGGCTGTCTTCATCGCCGCGATCGGCGCGCGCAGGTCGTCGGCCATCGGCTGGTGGAGCGCGATGAACCGCACCGCCCGGCGCTCGATGTCGGCGTCCATCTCGTCCAGCCGGGCGTCCTCGATGGCGATCTTGGCCGCCGCCTCGCGGTCGTGCCGCAGGAAGGCGTCCACGGCGGAGATCAGCTGGGTGACGGCCAGCTCGCCCATCGCCGCGACGTCGCCGTGCAGGCGCTGCAGCTCCTCGTCGACGGCCTTGAAGGTATGTTCCATGCGGTCCCCCTTAGCCGAAGCGCCCGGTGATGTAATCGCGCGCGCGCCCCGTAGCCGGGTTGGTGAAGACCTGGTCCGTCTCCCCGAACTCCACCAGCTGGCCAAGATACATGAAGCCGGTGTGATCGGAGAGGCGCGCGGCCTGGCCCATGTTGTGGGTGACGATGATCACCGTGTAATCGCTGCGTAGCTCGCGGATGGTCTCCTCCAGCCGCGCCGTGGAGATCGGGTCGAGCGCCGAGGCCGGCTCGTCGAGCAGCAGCACCTCCGGCTTCACCGCGATGGCGCGCGCGACGCACAGCCTCTGCTGCTGGCCGCCGGACAGGCCGAGGCCTGAATCCTTCAGCTTGTCCTTCACCTCGTCCCAGAGCGCGGCGCGGCGCAGCGCCTCCTCCACGCGGTTGGCCAGCTCGGCCCGCGGCAGCCGCTCGTAGAGCCTGACGCCGTAGGCCACGTTCTCGAAGATCGACATCGGGAACGGGGTGGGCTTCTGGAACACCATGCCGACCCGGGCCCGGAGCGCCGAGAGGTCCACCCCGCGGGCCAGCACGTCCTCGCCGTCCAGCAGCACCTCCCCCTCGGCCTTCTGGCCGGGATAGAGGCTGTACATGCGGTTGAGCGTCCGCAGCAGGGTCGACTTCCCGCAGCCGGATGGCCCGATCAGCGCCGTCACCGCCTTGCGCTTGAAGCCGACGGAGACCCCGAACAGCGCCTGCTTGCCGCTGTAGAAGAAGTCGAGGCCCTTCACCTGGATCGTCACCTCGTCCTCAGGCAGGGCGAGAATGCGGGTGTCCGGGGCCTCTAAGGTCTGGACGGTCATGAGCGTTTCGGCTCCCGGGTGGTGAGGCGGGCGATGATGGTCACGGTCAGCACCGATGCGGCGATCAAGAGGGCCCCGGCCCAGGCGAGCCGGCGCCAGTCGTCATAGGCCGACAGGGCGAAGTTGAAGATCACCACTGGCAGGTTGGCCATGGGATGGCTGAGGTCGAGGCTCAGGAACTGGTTGTTGAGCGCGGTGAACAGCAGGGGCGCGGTCTCGCCGCTGATCCGCGCGAAGGCCAGCAGCGCCCCGGTCAGCATGCCGCCCTGCGCCGACTTCCAGATCACCGTCAGGATGGTCCGCCAGACCGGCGCGCCGAGCGCGACGCTCGCCTCGCGCAGGGCGGTCGGCTGGAGCCGCAGCACGTCCTCGGTGGTCCGGGTGATCACCGGCACGGCCAGCAGCGCCAGCGCCAGGGCGCCGGCGTAGCCGGAGAACCCCTTCATCGGACGCACCATCAGCTCGTAGACGAACAGGCCCACCAGGATCGAAGGCGCCGAGAGCAGCACGTCGTTGAGGAACCGCACGACCTTGCCGTAGCGGCTGTCCTTGGCGAATTCCGACAGCCATGTGCCGGCCAGCACGCCCACGGTCACCGCGCCGGCCATGGCCACGGCGCACATCATCAGCGAGCCCAGGATGGCGTTGAGCAGCCCGCCGCGCGAGCCCGGCGCCGGCGTCGACCTGGTGAACACGTCGAGGTTCAGCCCGCCGATCCCCTGGCGGATCAGCGACCACAGGATGGCGGCCAGCGCGATCAGCGCCACGCCGGTCGCGGCCCAGCAGAAGGCCAGGAAGGCGACCTCGGAGATCCGGCGGCCGAGGCGCGGGGAGCCGGCGCTCACGAGTTCACCTGCCGCCCGATCATCAGCCGCGCCAGCGCCAGGACGGCGAAGGTGATCACGAACAACACCAGGCCGAGCGCGATCAGCGAGGCGGTGTGCAGCTCGCCCGTGGCCTCGGCGAATTCGTTGGCGATGGTGGACGCGATGGTCGCGCCCGAGGCGAAGATCGAGGTCGGGAAGCCGTGCGAGTTGCCGATGATGAAGGTCACCGCCATGGTCTCGCCCAGCGCCCGGCCGAGCCCCAGCATGATCGCCCCCACCGCCCCGGTGCGGATGTAGGGCAGGCTCACCTTGCGGATCACCTCGAAGGTGTTCGAGCCCAGGCCGTAGGCGCTTTCGCGCACCGCCGGCGGGATGGTCAGCAAGAGCTCGCGCAGGGTGGCGGCGATGAATGGCAGGATCATGATCGCCAGGATCAGCGAGGCCGCCAGGATGCCGGCGCCGTTGGGCACGCCTGAGGTGATGGTCTCCCAGATCGAGCCGGGCGGCGCCGCGGTCATGATCGGCAGCTGCACGTTGTGGGCGAACCACGGGGCGAACACGAACAGGCCCCACATGCCGTAGACGATCGAGGGGATGCCGGCCAACAGCTCCACCGCCGTGCCGATCGGCCTCCGCAGCCTCACCGGGCACAGCTCCACCAGGAAGATCGCCACGCCCAGCGCCAGCGGCAGGGCGAACAGCAGGGCGAGCGCGGAGGAGACCAGGGTGCCGACGATGGCGCCGGAGGCTCCATAGACCTCCTGCACCGGATCCCAGTCGGAGCTGATGAAGAACCGCGGCCCGAACTTGGCGAAGGCCGGCCAGCCGCCGATCGCCAGCGAGACGATCAGCCCGCCGAGCGCCGTCAGCAGCAGGGTCGCCGCGCCGAAGCACAGGGCCTCGAAGGTGCGGTCGAACACCGCGCCCTTCGCCGTTCGCGCGGGCGCGGCCTCGTGGCTCTCGATCGCGGCGGTCATCTATCCCCCAGCAACGCCGTCAGGACGCCGGCGCATAGACCGGCTTGCCGTCGGGGCCCACGATCCCCGCCCAGCTCCGCCGCGCCAGCGCCTTCACCGGCTCGGGCAATGCCACATAGTCCAGCGCCAGGGCCTGGGCGTCGCCGTTCTTGTAGGCCCAGTCGAAGAAGGACAGCACCGCCCTCGCCTGGGCCGGATCGGCCTGCCGGCGGTGCATCAGGATGAAGGTCGCCCCGGTGATCGGCCAGGCGTCCTTGCCCGGCTGGTTCAGGAGCAGCAGGTAGAAGCCCGGCGCGTTGGCCCAGTCGGCCCCGGCCGCCGCCGCCGCGAAGCTCGCCGCCGTCGGGGCGACGAAGGCGCCCGAGGCGTTCTGCAGCAGCGCATAGGCCATGCCGTTCTGCTTGGCGTAGGCGTATTCCACATAGCCGATCGCGCCCGGGGTCTGCTTGACCAGGGCCGCGACCCCGTCGTTGCCCTTGCCGCCGATCCCGGCGGGCCAGGCGACGCTGTCGCTCGCCCCGACCTTCGCCCAGGCCGGCGCCACGCCCGCCAGGTAGCTGGTGAACAGGAAGCTGGTCCCGGACCCGTCGGCGCGGTGCACCACGGTGATCGGCAGGTTCGGCAGCTTCACGCCGGCGTTGGCCTGCGCCAGCTCCGGATCGGCCCAGGTCTTGACCTTGCCCAGGTAGATGTCGGCCAGCACCGGGCCGGTCAGCTTGATCGCGCCCGGGGCCACGCCCGGCAGGTTGGCCACCGGCACCACGCCGCCCATCACCGTCGGGAACTGCAACAGGCCGTTCTGCTCCAGCTCCGCCGGCTTCAGCGGCTTGTCGGAGGCGCCGAACGCGACGGTGCCCGCCTCGATCTGCTTGATGCCGCCGCCGGAGCCGATCGCCTGGTAGTTCAGGGTCAGGCCGGTGGCGGCTCTCTGGGCCTCGGCCCACTTGGCGTAGAGCGGCGCCGGGAAGGTCGCGCCGGCGCCGGAGATCTGCGGCCCCGCCGGGGCCTTGGTCTCGCCACCCTTGCCGCTGCAGCCCGCAAGGGCCGCGGCCGCGGCCAGGCCCAGAAGGAGACGTCTGATCATCGCTGCTCTCCCAGTCTTCGCCCCGAGGCGTGCGAGGGGCTTACCCGGCCCGCACGACAGTTCCAAGACGGTTGCGCGACGCTTCGATGACAGCGGCTATGATTTGCCCGCCCCATTCATGGGGAGGGGGGACCATCCGCCGAAGAGCGGATGGTGGGAGGGGCAAGCCGCTGCAGTGCGCTTGGCTCGCCCCCTCCGTCAGCCGCTTTGCAGCGGCTGACACCTCCCCCGTTCGCTGCCGCTCACAGGGGAGGCAAGGATCCCTTAGTGATAGACGGGCTTGCCGTCCGGACCGACGACCTTCTTCCAGGACGCGCGGATCAGGATCTTCACGTCGGCCGGCAGCGGCACATAGTCCAGGCTGGCGGCGGCGGCGTCGCCGTTCTTGTAGGCCCAGTCGAAGAAGCTCAGGACCTCGCGGCCCTTGGCGGCGTCTTCCTGCTTGGCGTGCACCAGGATGAAGGTGGCCGCGGTGATCGGCCAGGCGTCGGCGCCCGGCTGGTCGAGCAGCAGCAGGTAGAAGCCCGGCGCGGAGCTCCACTTGGCGTTGGCCGCCGCGGCGCGGAAGTTGGCCGCCTGCGGGGTGACGAACTTGCCGGCCTTGTTCTGCATCAGCGCGTAGGTCATGCTGTTCTGCTTGGCGTAGGCGTATTCGACGTAGCCGATGGCGCCCTCGGTCTGCTTGACCATGGCCGCGACGCCGTCGTTGCCCTTGCCGCCCAGGCCGGTCGGCCACTTCACCGAGTCGTTGGCGCCGACTTCGCTCGCCCAGTGGGCGGCCTTCATCGACAGATAGCTGGTGAACACGAAGCTGGTGCCCGAACCGTCCGAGCGGTGGACCACGGTGATCGGCAGGTTGGGCAGCGCGACGCCGGCGTTGGTCTTGGCGATCAGCGGATCGTTCCAGCGCTTGATGACGCCGCGGTAGATGTCGGCCAGCTGGGCGCCGGTCAGCTTGATCTGGCCCGCCCGCACGCCCGGCAGGTTCATCACCGGCACGACGCCGCCGATCACCGTCGGGAACATCACCAGGCCGGCGGTCGCCAGGTCGTCCGGCTTCAGCGGCTTGTCGGTGGCGCCGAAGTCCACGGTGCTCGCGGTGATCTGCTTGATGCCGCCGCCGGAGCCGATCGCCTGATAGTTCAGCGCCGTGCCGGTCTGGGCCTTATAGGCCTCCGCCCACTTGGCGTAGACCGGAGCGGGGAAGGTGGCGCCCGCGCCCGTGATCGTGGCCGCGCTGGCCGCGCTCGCAATCATCGCAATCGCGCCGGCCGCTGCAGCGACATACCGCTTGAACATGGAAGACCCCCTTAAATCCGTCACGGCGCGAGGCGCGCCCGTTCGAGCCTGCTGTAGGGCCACGGCGCGAAGCTTCCGTGACGGCCGCCAGTAGGTTTTGTGACAGTGCCCGGCGGTCCGGGGCCGGTAGAAGCTAAGAAATCGGCGCAGAAACCACAGTCATCGGCCTGACACATATCGTTGCGCGAACCGTCGTACTTCCGCTCTAGGACCGCATCCATCGGGCGCCGTTCAGGCGGGACGAGACAAAGGGGTTACCGATGGGGCTATCTAACAAGCGCGGCGCGCCCGCGTGGATCTGCGCGACGCTGGCCGGCGCGCTCATGGCGAGCGCTTCAACCGCGGCGATGGCTGCGCCGAGGCACAAGCATGTCGCCAGGCAGGTCACAAAGCCCGACGTGCGCGACGCCAAGCTTCAGGCGCTGGAGCAGGAAGTCACCGAACTCCGCGCCGAGATGGCCCAGATCCGCGATCAGACCGGCGCCCAGCAGGCCAATGCGAGCAGCGTCGTCGCCGTGCAGCAGCAATTGGCCGCCACGCAAGCGCAGCTGGCCGAGGTGAAGGCCACCCAGACCGCCGCCGCCGCGGACATCGACACCCTGAAGGCCCCGCCGTCGGGCTCCACGGTCATCGCCAGCCTGCCGAACGGCAAGCCGGCCTTCGCCACCGCCGACGGCCGCTTCACCGCCAACATCCGCGCCATCGTCATGTTCGACGCCGGCAAGTACCTGCAGAAGCGGAACCTGCCCGCCAACACGGTCGGCCGCGACCTCAACGACGGCACCAACTTCCGCCGCGCCCGCTTCGGCATCGACGGCAAGCTGTTCAAGGACTTCGACTACGCCCTGATCTATGAATTCGGCGGCTCCGGCGCCGAAGACGCGGGCCACATCCAGGAAGCCTGGGTGCAGTACACCGCCCTGAAGCCCTGGCGCATCCGCCTGGGCGCCTTCGAGCCCAACGTCGGCCTGGCCGCGGCGGTCTCCACCAGCCAGATGCCGATCATGGAACGGCCGGCCCCGGCCGAAGTGGCCCGCAACATCGCCGCCGGCGACAGCCGCTCGGCCCTGCAGCTCACCGGCAACGGCATCTTCGGCCAGGGCGACTCGGGCCTCGCATCCCGCTGGTTCCTGTCCGGCGCCTTCACCGGCAACACGGTGGGCACGATCAACTCCACCGGCAGCGCCACCGCCCAGCCGATCGACGAGCAGCAGGCCTGGGTCGGCCGCGCGGCCATCGCGCCGTTCTCGTCCACCGACTGGCAGGCGCACCTCGGCGTCAACGCCCAGTACGTCGTCCACCCGAACGCCATCGGCCAGGGCCTCACCCCGCGCACCCCGGTGCAGCTGCGTGACCGGCCGGAACTGCGGATCGACGCGACGCGCCTGATCGACACCGGCGCCATCGACGCCCGCCACGTCTCGGTCTACGGGGCCGAGGCCGGCGCGACGATGCAGAACTTCATGATCGAGGGCGAATACTTCAAATACAAGATCGACCGCCGCCTGGCCGCCGGCCAGACCCTGGCCAGTCCGGACTTCAACGGCTGGTACGTGCAAGGCGCCTGGGTGCTGACCGGTGAGAACCGGCCCTACAACCCGGCCGAGGCCCGCTTCGACGCCCCGAAGATGAACTACAACTTCAACCCGCAAGCCGGCACCTGGGGCGCGATCGAGCTGGTCGCGCGCTACTCTGACCTGAACCTCGACTTCCACGCCGGCGACCCGGGGACACCGTCGATCGCCGACGCCATCCGCGGCGGCGAGCAGAAGATCTCCACCCTCGGGGTGAACTGGTACCTGAACCCCGACATCCGCTTCATGCTGGACGTCCAGCATGTGGACGTCAGCCGGCTCAACGCCACCGGTGCGCAGATCGGCCAGACGTACAACGCCATCGGCATGCGCGGTCAGTTCACCTTCTGAACGCGCTGGCTCGTTCCTATGTCATCAGCCGCCGCGGTTCGCCGCGGCGGCTTTTTCTTGGGCGCCACACCCTGCACGCCAACTGCAATCGTCCCGTCACGACGACGACACAGCGGGCCCCTAGGGTGTCTCTCGTTCGGGCTGGATCATCGTCTTTCGGAGCGTCGCCATGACCCGCATCATCTCCGTCTCCCCCACGGCGTTTGGCTGGAGCCTGCGCATCGACGCGCAGGAAAGCGTCCTGGTCTTCGCGACCGGCGCCCTGGCCGAGCACGCCGCCCGGGACCTGGCGCGCCGCCTCGCCGACGCCGGCCAGTCCGCCGAGATTCTCATCTACCTCCGCGATGGCAGTATGGCTGGAACCCTGCGCTCCACGCCGTCTGAGCCCGCCCCTCGTCCCCGCGCCGAGATGGGCCAGCCCCTGGAGTCGGCCGCCGCGTGAACCCCGCCCTGCACCAACCCCAGCCCTCGCAGGGCGCCTTCGGCCGCGGCTCCCTCTCGGGCCGCGGCCATTTTTTTCCCTCTCCCCATTCGTGGGGAGGGGGGACCACCGGCCGAAGAGCGGGTGGTGGGAGGGGCGAGGTTCTGCAGTGCGGCCGCCGCCCCCTCCGTCAGCCGCTCTCCGTCCGCTGACACCTCCCCCGTGAACGGGGGAGGCAAGGGCTAGGCGGCGATCGGCTCCATCGCCAGATCGACGTCCGCGAACGCGCCGCGCGCCTCGTGCCAGCGGATGATCTCCAGCCGGCCGTCGTCGCGCTCCACCACCGCGGTGCAGCTCTCCACCCAGTCGCCATCGTTGACGTAGAGCACGCCGGCGATATCGCGCATCTCGGCGTGGTGGATGTGGCCGCAGATGACCCCGTCCACGCCGCGCCGGCGGGCCTCCTCGGCCATGGCTTCCTCGAAGTTGTCGATGAACTGGACGGCGTTCTTCACCCGGTGCTTCAGGTAGGCCGAGAGGCTCCAGTACCCCAGGCCCAGCATGTGGCGCAGGCGGTTGAAGTGGGTGTTCAGCGTCAACAGGGCCCGGTAGCCCCAGTCGCCCAGGAAGGCCAGCCACTTGGCGTGCTGGATCACCCCGTCGAACTCGTCGCCGTGGGTCACCAGGTAGCGCTTGCCGTCGGCCGCCTCGTGGATCGCGTCGCGCGCCACCACCACCCCGCCGAAGTGGACGCCGCAGAAATCGCGGATCCGGTCGTCGTGGTTGCCGGGGATATAGACCACCGCCACGCCCTTACGCGCCAGCCGCAGGATCTTCTGCACCACGTCGTTGTGCGCCTGCGGCCAGAACCAGCCGGACTTCATCTTCCAGCCGTCGATGATGTCGCCGACCAGATAGAGGGTGTCGCACTCCAGCACCCGGATGAACTCCAGCAGGCGCTCGGCCTGGCAGCCCTTGGTGCCCAGGTGGATGTCGGAGATGAAGGCGGCGCGGCAGCGCAGCGCGGGCGTGGTCGACATGCAGGTCTCCCCCAACATGCGGCAGCTAGAGGCTGAATCGGTGACAGCGGCGTGACGGCCCCGATGCTTCCCCACAGAGGGAGCATCCTGCCCTACGCGTGCTGGTCCAGCGCGTAGCCGGCCGAGCGCACCGTGCGGATCGGATCGAAGGCGCCGCTGATCCGCAGGGCCTTGCGCAGCCGCCCGACGTGGACGTCCACCGTGCGCAGCTCCACATAGGTGTTGGGGCCCCAGACGGCGTCCATCAGCCGCTCGCGGCTGAACACCCGGCCCGGCCGCTGCATCAGGAAATCCAGCAGCCGGAATTCCGTGGGCCCGAGATGCACGTTGCGGCCGGAACGGGTCACCCGCCGGCTGCCGCGGTCGAGCACGATGTCGGCGTATTCCAGCCGCTCGTCGACCAGTTCCGGGCGCGTGCGGCGCAGCAGGGCCCGGATCCGCGCGGTCAGCTCGCTCATGGCGAAGGGCTTGACCACATAGTCGTCCGCCCCGGTGTCGAGGCCGCGCACCTTGTCGGTCTCCTCGCCGCGGGCGGTCAGCATCAGGATCGGCGTGCGCCGGGTCTCGGGCTTGGCCCGCAGCTGGCGGCAGACCTCGACCCCGGAGACCTTCGGCAGCATCCAGTCCAGCAGGATCAGGTCGGGCGTCTCCTCCTCGACCTTCAGCAGGCCCTCCTCGCCGTCGGCCGCCCGCTCGACGCGAAAGCCTTCCTTGTCGAGGTTGTAGTCCAGGAGCGTGGCCAGCGCGTCCTCGTCCTCGACCACCAGCACATAGGGCTTCACGGTGCGATATCCCCAAGGGCGGTGCGAGGCTGGTCGGCCCGAACGGTATCGGCTTCCAGCAGCGAGACCTTCGGCCGGGGCTGGTTCAGTTCCGCCCCGGTCATCTGGAAGTGCAGGATCTCGGCGATGTTGGTGGCGTGGTCGCCGATCCGCTCGAGGTTCTTGGCGATGAACAGCAGGTGCGCGCCGGGCGCCACCGTGTCCGGCTCGTTGGCCATCAGGGTCAGCAGCTCGCGGAAGATGCTCTCGTAGTGCTCGTCGATCTCCTCGTCGCGGCGCCAGACCGCCATGGCGGCGTCCATGGCCTCGGCGGCGTAGGCGTCCAGCACCTCGTGCAGCCGGGCGGCCACCAGCCGGCCCATCCGCTGGATGGCGCCCATCAGCGGCAGCACCGGATCGGAGTTCGACAGCACCAGGCTGCGCTTGGCCATGTTGCGCGCCAGGTCGCCGCAGCGCTCCAGGTTCATGGCCAGCTTGAAGGTGGAGACCGCGCGCCGCAGGTCCTCGTCGCTCGGCCCCTGCTCGGCGATCAGGGCCAGCGCCCGGCGCTCGATGTCGGCCTGCATGGCGTCCAGCCGCAGGTCGCGCACGATCAGCGCCTGGGCCAGCGGCACGTCGCGCCGGACCACCGCGTCCACCGCGTCCACCACCTGAGCTTCCGCCAGCCCGCCCATGCGGATCACCTCAGCCACCAGGGCGCGCAGTTCGGAGGTGTAGGATCTCTTGGGAATCGGTTGGGCCACGGACGCACCTTCTCTCAGCCCGGAACCTAGTCTCGCGGCATGACACTTATGTGACAACCACGCGTCCGCCCTGCGAAACATCGCTGCGGCGGATGCGCTCGGCCGCTCAGATCGCGAGCCGCACCAGATAATAGGCCACGCCCACGCCGGAGCAGGCGAGCAGCAGCGGGATCATGCCGACCTTGAAGCGGAACGCCGCCACCGCCGCGGCCAGGGTCAGGAGGCCGCTCGCCAGGTTCACCGAGGTCAGCACCGGCAGCTCCAGCGCCAGGCCGAACTGGCGCAGCTCGGTCATCTGCCGGAACAGCACGTGCAGGGCGAACCACACCGCGAGGTTCAGGATCACCCCCACCACCGCCGCCCCGATCGCCGCCAGCGCCGCGTTCAGCGCCCGCGCGCCCCGCAGCGCCTCCACGAACGGCGCGCCCAGGAAGATCCACAGGAAGCATGGCGTGAAGGTCACCCAGGTGGTCAGCATCCCGCCCAGCACCCCGGCGGTCAGCGGGCTCATCCCTGGGGCGTTCCGGAACGCGCCCATGAAGCCCACGAACTGGGTGACGATGATCAGCGGGCCGGGCGTGGTCTCGGCCATGCCCAGGCCATCCAGCATCTCGCCGGGCTGCCGCCAGCCGTAGGTCCGCACCGCCTCCTGGGCGACATAGGCCAGCACCGCATAGGCGCCGCCGAAGGTGACCACCGCCATCTTCGAGAAGAACAGGCCGATCTGGCTGAACACATTGTGCCAGCCCAGCGTCAGGCCGAGCGCCAGCACCGGCCCCAGCCACAGCACCAGCAGCACCGCGCTGATCGACAGCGACCACCGCAGGTTCGGCCGCGCGTGATCGGGCGTCTCCTCGCCCAGCACCGTGTCGGCGTCGGCGACCTCCGTCGCGGCCTGCGCGCCGTGACCGCCCGCCGCCATGAAGGCCGCGAGCCCCAGCCGGCCGCCGACGAAGCCGATCAGGCCGGCCGTGAGGATGACCAGCGGGAAGGACACCTTGAACGCGAACAGGGCGACGAACGCCCCGGCCGCCAGCGCGATCATCGGCGGGTTCTTGAGCGACCGGCGCCCGACCCTCAGCACCGCCTGGATCACCACCACCAGCACCGCCGCCTTCAACCCGAAGAACAGCGCCGTCACCGGCCCCAGATGGCCGAACAGGGCGTAGAGCACGCTGAGCGCCATGATCGCCACGAAGCCCGGCAGCACGAACAGGGTCCCCGCCACCAGCCCGCCGCGGGTCCTGTGCATCAGCCAGCCGATGTAGATGGCCAGCTGCTGCGCCTCGGGGCCGGGCAGCAGCATGCAGTAGTTGAGCGCGTGCAGGAATCGCCGCTCGCCGATCCAGCGCTTCTCCTCCACCAGGATGCGGTGCATCACCGCGATCTGCCCGGCCGGCCCGCCGAAGCTCAGCGCCGCGATCCGCGCCCAGACCTTCACGGCCTCGGCGAACGGCACGGATCGGCTTGCGGAAGGTTGTCC
>JAQGIX010000310.1 GCA_028290925.1 Phenylobacterium sp.
CTGCCGCAGGAGGTGCAGCAACAGGGCCTGACCGTCGTCAAGTCGACGCGCAACTTCCTGCTCGTGGTCGGCATGTATTCCACGGACGGCAAGGCGTCGAACTCCGACCTGGCCGACTACATCGCCACCAACCTGCAGGACCCGATCAGCCGGGTGGACGGGGTTGGCGACGTGCAGCTGTTCGGGGCGCAGTACGCCATGCGCATCTGGCTGGACCCCGACAAGCTGAACGCCCACGCCCTGACGCCGGGCGACGTGATCGCCGCGATCCGCGCCCAGAACGCCCAGGTGTCGGCCGGTCAGCTCGGCGGCACGCCGGCCGTGGCCGGCACCGTGCTCAACGCCACCATCAGCGCCCAGGCCCGCCTGCAGACCCCTGAGCAGTTCCAGGCGATCATCCTGAAGACCACGCCGGACGGCGCGCACGTCTATCTGCACGACGTGGCCCGCGTGGAGCTGGGGGCCGAGAACTACAACTCGCTCGCCAAGTACAATCTCCAATCGGCCGCCGGCCTGGCCATCAAGCTCGCGCCGGGCGGCAACGCCCTGAACACCGCCAAGGCCGTGAAGGCCCGGGTCGAGGAGCTGTCGAAGGCCTTCCCGCCCGGCATGAAATACGTCATCCCGGTGGACACCACGCCCTTCGTCCAGCAGTCGATCGAGGAGGTGGTGAAGACCCTGGCCGAGGCCATCGTGCTGGTCTTCCTGGTGATGTTCCTGTTCCTGCAGAACTGGCGCGCCACGCTCATCCCGACCATCGCCGTGCCGGTGGTCCTCCTGGGCACCTTCGGGATCCTCGCCGTCTTCGGCTACTCCATCAACACGCTGACCATGTTCGGCCTGGTGCTGGCCATCGGCCTCCTGGTCGATGACGCCATCGTCGTGGTCGAGAACGTCGAGCGGGTGATCGAGGAGGAGGGCCTGTCGCCGCGCGAGGCGGCGCGCAAGTCGATGGACGAGATCACCGGGGCCCTGGTCGGCATCGCCCTGGTGCTGGCGGCGGTGTTCGTGCCCATGGCCTTCTTCGGCGGGTCGCAGGGCGTGATCTACCGGCAGTTCTCGATCACCCTGGTCTCGGCGATGTCGCTGTCGATATTCGTCGCCCTGGTGCTGACGCCGGCGCTGTGCGCCACCCTGCTCAAGCCCAAGGCCAAGGGCGAGAGCGTCGCCAGGACGGGGTTCTTCGGCTGGTTCAACCGCAACTTCAACCACGCCAGCGAGCGCCATCAGGTGCAGGTCCGCAAGATGCTGGGCAAGGGCGGGCGCTGGATGGCCGTCTATGCCGCCATCATCGTGGCCGTGGGCCTGCTCTTCATTCGCCTGCCGACCGCCTTCCTGCCCGAAGAGGACCAGGGCTCGATCTTCACGGTCATCCAGCTGCCGCCCGGCGCGACCGAGGAGCGGAGCCAGGCGGTCCTGACGCAGGTCGCCAACTACTACCTGAAGAACGAGAAGGACGCCGTGCAGGCGGTGTTCACGGTCTCCGGCTTCGGCTTCGCCGGCTCCGGCCAGAACGCCGGCCTCGCCTTCGTGCGGCTGAAGGACTTCAAGCTGCGCCACGCCGCCAAGCTGAAGGCGCCGGCCATCGTCCAGCGCGCCATGGGGACCTTCGGCCAGATCCGCGACGCCCAGGTGTTCGCCGTGGTGCCGCCGGCGGTGCCGGAGCTCGGCACCTCGTCCGGCTTCGACTTCGAGCTGCAGGACACCGGCGGCGTCGGCCACGACGCGCTGATGGCGGCGCGCAACCAGCTGCTCGGCATGGCCCGCGGCGAGCCCGCCCTGGCGCAGGTGCGCCCCAACGGCCAGGACGATACCCCCCAGCTGACCATCGACGTCGACCAGGCCAAGGCCGGCGCCATGGGCCTGACCACCGCCGACATCAACAGCGCGCTCAGCGCCGCGCTGGGCGGGGCCTATGTGAACGACTTCATCGACCGCGGCCGGGTCAAGAAGGTCTTCGTGCAGGCCGACGCGCCGTTCCGGATGAAGCCGGAGGACCTGGACCGCTGGTATGTGCGCAACGCCAGCGGACAGATGGCGCCCTTCTCCGCCTTCGCCACCAGCCACTGGTCCATCGGCTCGCCGCGGCTGGAGCGCTACAACGGCCTGTCGGCGCTGGAAATCCAGGGCTCTCCCGCGCCCGGCAGGAGCTCCGGCGAGGCGATGACCACCATGGAGCGCCTGGCCGCCAAGCTGCCGCCCGGCATCGGCTATCAGTGGACAGGCTTGTCGCAGCAGGAGCGGGAAGCCGGGGCGCAGGCGCCGGCGCTCTACGCGCTGTCCATCGTCGTGGTGTTCCTGCTGCTGGCGGCGCTCTACGAGAGCTGGTCGATCCCGCTGTCGGTGATCATGGTCATTCCGCTGGGCGTGATCGGCGCGGTGCTGGCGACCTCGCTCCGCGGGCTGAACAACGACATCTATTTCCAGGTCGGCCTGCTGACCACCATGGGTCTGGCCTCGAAGAACGCCATCCTGATCGTCGAGTTCGCCAAGGACCGGCGCGAGCAGGGCATGTCGCTCGTCGATGCGGTGCTGGAGGCCGTGCGCATCCGGCTGCGGCCGATCCTGATGACCTCGCTGGCCTTCATCTTCGGGGTCTTCCCGCTGGCCATCTCCAACGGGCCGGGGTCGGGCAGCCAGCACGCCATCGGCACCGGGGTGATCGGGGGAATGGTCTCGGCCGTCGCCCTGGCGATCTTCTTCGTGCCGGTGTTCTTCGTGCTGGTGCAGCGCTACCTGGGCCGCCGGCGCGACGCCAGGGCCGCGGCGGCGGACCCCGCCCCCAACGAGGCCGGCTGAGATGTTGCGCCGGACCCTCGCCACGCTGATCGTGGCCGCCATCGCGCTGTCCGCCTGCACGCTCGCGCCGCGCTATGTGCGGCCCGGCCTGCCGGTGAGTTCGTCATGGCCGGTCGGCGCGGCGGCCCCGGCGCCGGGCGCGGTGGCGGCCGGCGATCTGGCCTGGCGCGAGGTGTTCCAGGACCCGCGCCTGCAGACGGTGATCGGGCTCGCCCTGGCCCAGAACCGCGACCTGCGCGTCGCGGTCGGGAACATCGAGCGGGCGCGGGCGCAGTACCGCATCCAACGCGCCCAGCTCTTGCCGACGATCGACGCCGTGGGCGCGGAGAGCCAGACGCATACGCCGGCCGGCGTGTCGCTGATCGGCAAGGCCTTCACCCTCGACCAGTACAGCGCCACGGTCGGCTTCTCGGCCTATGAGCTCGACCTGTTCGGGCGGATCCGCAGCCTGAACGCCGCGGCCCTGCAAAGCTATTTCGCCACCGCCGAGACCCGCCGAGCGGTGCAGATCAGCCTGATCGGCGAGGTCGCATCCGACTACCTGATCCTGGCGGCCGACCAGGACCTGCTGCAGGTGACGCAGGGCACCCTGAAGACCCGCGAGGACAATCTGGCGCTGGCCCACAAACGCTTCGAAGCCGGGGCGACGTCGCAGCTCGACCTGCGCCAGGAGGAGACCCTGGCCGAGCAGGCCCGCAGCGACCTGGCCATCGCCGTCGCGCAGGTCGACCAGGACCGCAATGCGCTCACCCTGGTGGTCGGCGCGGACGTGCCGGCGAGCCTGCTGCCCGACGGCGGCCTCACCGATATCCGGCTGCGCAGCGACCTCGAGCCGGGCCTGCCGTCCGAGGTCCTGACGCGGCGCCCCGACGTGCTGTCGGCCGAGCACAGCCTCGAGGCGCAGAACGCCAACATCGGCGCCGCGCGGGCCGCCTTCTTCCCGCGCATCAGCCTGACCGGATCGACCGGCAACGCCAGCCCGGACCTGAACACCCTGTTCAACGCCGGGACCGGGACCTGGAGCTTCACGCCGCAGATCGTGCTGCCGCTGTTCGCCGGCGGCGCGAACCTCGCCAACCTGCGCGGCGCGCGGGCCGGCCGCGACATCGCCGTCGCCCAATACGAGAAGGCGATCCAGACCGCGTTCCGCGAGGTGGCGGACGCGCTGGCGGTCCGCTCGACGATCCGCGACCGCACCGCCGCCCAAGAGCGGTTGGTCACCGCGGCGGCCGATGTCCAGCGCCTGACCCAGGCGCGCTACGACCGCGGCGTCGACAGCTACCTGGCCCTGCTCGACGCCCAGCGCACGCTCTACGCGGCGCGCCGGACCTTGCTCGCCGCCCAGTTGGCCGAGGCCGTCAACCGGGTGACGCTCTATCGGGCGCTTGGCGGAGGCGCCTAGAGCGTCCGATCTTTTGGCCGCGGCCAAGGCCTGATATCGCTGTTGTCCATGGCCCGGGTGTTCTTATCCAAGGCGGCCGCGCCGCCATGACCGACGTCGGCCTCCAGCTGAAGCTCCAGCGGCCGGTGGATCCCGACCGCGACCATGTGCGCGGCGGCGCCCCCGGGCCCCGGGCCGACACCGTCACGGTGCTGATCTACGGCGACTATCTCTGCCCCTATTGCCGCCGTCTGCGCGGGATCCTCGAGCGCCTGCGGCGCGCGCTCGGCGATCGCATGGCCTATGTTTTCCGCCATTTCCCCAACGAGCACGCCCATCCCGGGGCGGAGTTCGCCTCCGACGCCGCCGAGGCGGCCAGCCGCCAGGGCCGGTTCTGGGAGATGCACGACGCCCTCTATGCGCGCGAGCCGCCGCTGACCCGCGAGCACGTGCTGCAGGCCGCCCGATCGATCGGGCTGGACATGGACCGCTTCGAGCGCGACCTCGTCGATCCGGCGGTCGTCGATCACGTCGCGGCCGACGTCGCCGATGGCGAGGCCAACGGGGTCACCGCGACGCCCACCATCTTCATCGACGGCCAGCGCTACGACGGCGCCTGGGACTTCTA
>JAQGIX010000332.1 GCA_028290925.1 Phenylobacterium sp.
GCGTCTGGGCGATCGGCGACGTGACGCTCGGCCCCATGCTGGCCCACAAGGCCGAAGACGAGGCGGTGGCCTGCATCGAGACCATCGCCGGCCATGCAGGCCACGTGAACTACGGGGTGATCCCCAGCGTGATCTACACCGCCCCCGAGGTCGCCTGGGTGGGCAAGACGGAGGAGGAGCTGAAGGCCGAGGGTCGCGCCTACAAGGCCGGCAAGTTCCCTTTCACCGCCAACAGCCGCGCCAAGATCAACCACGAGACCGAGGGCTTCGTGAAGGTGCTGGCCGACGCGGCCACCGACGAGGTGCTGGGCGTCCACATGATCGGGCCGTCGGTCTCCGAGATGGTCGGCGAGTACTGCGTGGCCATGGAGTTCCGCGCCGCGAGCGAGGACGTGGCCCGCACCTGCCACCCGCACCCCACCCGCTCGGAGGCGCTCAAGCAGGCCGCCATGGGCGTCGAGGGGTGGACGATGCAGGCTTGAGCGGAGCCTTAGAGATCCGCCGCGCCAGGGCCGAGGAGCTTGGGCCCTGCGCCGATCTCTATGTCCGCGTCCTGCGCGACACCTTCAGCTGGCAGCCGGCCGAGCGGCACCACCGGGAGGACTTCCTGCGCACCGCCGCGGAGGAGGAGATCTATGTGGCGCTCGAGGACGGCCGCATCGTCGGGCTGGCCGGCTTCTTCCGGCCGCAGCATTTCCTGCATTCGCTCTACGTCGACCGCCGCGGCCACGGAATCGGCAAGGCGCTGCTCGACCACGTCAGCGCCGTAGCCGGCGGGACCATCTCGCTGAAGGTCCAGGCGCCCAACCGGCGGGCCCAGGCCTTCTACGCCCGCGAGGGCTTCCGCTGTGTCGAGCGCGGCCAAGACCTCGGCTCCGACGTGGCGTGGCTTCGGCTGGTCCGCGAGCGCCGCCCAAGTTGATTTGCCCCGTTTGAGCGCCGGTGGCAGACTTCAGCCACAACGCGAACGGAGGCTGACATGCTCGCCCTGCTCCTCGCCATGAGCGTCGCCACGACGACACCCCCGGTAGCAGCGGCGCAGGACCGGCCGCTGGTCTTCCGCAACGGCCTGAACTTCGTCCCCACCGCCTGCCGCGCAGGCGTCACCACCGCCTCGGGCGCGGGCCCGACCGCCTTGCTGCGGCCGCAGGACCGGGCGGCGGTCAAGGCGCGACGGCTTGGCGACCTGCCGAAGGCCAACAAGGAGATCGCCGTCAATCGCTCGGTGGGCGGTTGCGCCGCGCCGCTGATCGTCAGCTACGAGGTCGAAGGTGACGGCCACTTCGCCGGCGGGCCGGGCCACTAGCCCTCAGGCGTGCGGATGCGCCTGCGAATAGGCGCGGAGCAGGGCCGCGGCGTCGACTTCCGTATAGCGCTGGGTCGTAGAGAGCGACGCATGGCCCAGCAGTTCCTGGATCGAGCGCAGGTCGGCGCCGGCCCCCAGCAGGTGGGTGGCGAAGGAGTGGCGCAGCGCGTGCGGCGTGGCGCTGGCCGGTAGGCCCAGGCGGCCCCTGAGCAGCTGGACGGTGGCCTGCACATGCCGCGGGCTTAGCGGGCCGCCGCGCTTGGCGCGGAACAGCGGCTCCTCGGGGGCGAGGCCGAAGGGAACCGCCTTGAGGTATTCGTCGATCGCCTCGCGCACCGCCGGCAGCACCGGGACCATGCGGGTCTTCGAACCCTTGCCGGTGATCCGCAAGCTGTCCGGCAGCGGCGCGTCGGAGCGCTTCAGCGACAGCGCCTCGGAGATTCGCAGGCCGCAGCCGTAGAGCAGGGTCAGCACCGCCTGGTCCCGCGCCACCTCCCAGCCCTCGCGATCGGGATCCAGCGCCGGCTCGGCGATCATGCCCAGCGCCTGGTCCTCGGTCACCGGGCGCGGCGCGCCGGGCCTGATCTTCGGTCCGCGCACCAGGGCGAGCGCGGGGTTGGGGGTGTCCAGCCGCCGGTCGAGGAAGCCGTGGAAGGTGCGGATGGCCGACAGCGCCTGGGAGAGCGAGCGCGGCGCCAGCGGATGGTCGCCCTGGCGCAGGTGCGCCAGCCAGGCGCGGATCTCGCCGGCGGTGATGCCGCCCATGTCCTTGAGGCTCACGGCCCCGCCGCGATGCTGGCCCAGGAAGGCGATGTAGCGGCGTCCGGCGAAGCCATAGGCCTCCAGGGTCCGGGGCGAGGCGCGCCGCTCCTTGGCCAGGTGCTCCAGCCAGGCGATCAGCGCGCCTTCGGCCGTCATAAAATCGGCCAGCGCTCGGCGGTGCGCTCCACCACCCGGGCGAGGAAAGCCACCAGTTCGCTCCCCATGTCCTCCGTGAAGCCCTCAGGATCGGCCGAGCCGAAGGCGAGCAGGCCCTGCCGGGCCGGCTCCCAGATGGCCATTCGCACCATGGCCATGGAGCGGATGGTCTCGGCCCGCTCGCCGAACAGGCCGAGCGCGGTGGGCGCGAAGCCCATGCGGGCGAGGCGGTGCGAGCCCCCAAGGATCATGTCCACCTGGCCGGCCACCAGGCGCTTCCAGCCGGCCGGGGCGCGCTCGGCGTCCTCCAGCACGATGATTCCGGCGGCCAGGCCGAAGCGGTGCTGGGCCAATTCGTCCAGGCGCCAGGCGAGGTCGGAGTGGTTGCGGGCGTCCAGCAGGTCGATCACCGCGCCGTGGGTCTGGGCCTGGGCGGAGAAGTTGGCGCGCGCCGTCTCCTCGACCTGCTGGCGCTGGGTGGCCTCGCGCTGGTGGGCGGCATGCACGCGGGCCAACGCGGCCGGGCCGAAGTCGACGACATTGCCCGCGGCCACCTTCAGGCCCAGCTCGTCCAGCAGGCCGTGATCGTCGCGGATGAACTCGGGATTGTCCGACAGGAAGCGGCGGACCGCCGTGGGCTCGAGAGGGACGCCTTCGATCTCGCCCTGCGACCCATCCATGTCCGTCCCCCAAGATCAAACGTCGTCAGCTCACAGGATCGATTGGCCCGTCTTCGCCCAATCGCTGAGGAATTGATCAAGCCCCTTCTCGGTTAACGGGTGCTTGAAAAGCGCCACGAAGACGTCGGGCGGGATGGTCGCGCAGTCGGCGCCGGCGATGGCCGCGGCGGTGACGTGGGCGCCGTTGCGGATCGAGGCGGCGAGGATCTCGGTGTCGAAGTCGTAGTTGTCGTAGATCGCCCGGATCTCCGAGATCAGGTCCATGCCGACCGCCCCGTGGTCGTCCAGCCGGCCGACGAAGGGCGAGATGTAGGTGGCGCCCGCCTTGGCGGCGAGCAGGGCCTGGGGGGCGGAAAAACAGAGGGTGACATTGGTCTGAATGCCCTCGCGGGCGAAGGCGTGGGTGGCGATCAGCCCCTCGCGGGTCAGTGGCACCTTCACGACGACGTTGGTGGCCACCGAAGCCAGCTTGCGGCCCTCGGCCAGCATGGCCTGCGACTCCGTGGCGGCCACCTCGGCGCTCACCGGGCCCTCGACGATGCCGCAAATCTCGGCGATGACCTCCAGCATGGGGCGTCCGGCTTTGGCGATCAGCGTGGGATTGGTGGTCACGCCGTCGACCAGGCCCGTGGCGGCCAGGTCCTTGAGGACGGCCACGTCGGCGGAATCGAGGAAAAGCTGCATCGAAAGGTCCCTGAGGTTACGAGCGCGCCTTGTAGCCGCCTTGCGGCCCAGCGCAAAAGACTCGCGATGAGCCGCATCGCCTCGGTCCTGTTGCAACTGCCCCTGCCGGAAGCCTTCGACTACGCCGAGCCGGAGGGCATGGACCTCAAGGTCGGCGACCAGGTGGCCGCGCCCCTGGGCCCCAACCTGCTGCGCGGCGTGGTGTCCGCCCTGCGCGACGGCGCCGGCCACAACCGGCCGCTGAAGAGCGTGCAGGCGCGGCTCGATGAGCCGGCGCTGCCGGAGAAGACCCTGGAGTTCGTGCTGTGGGCGGCCCGCTATGCGGTGGATGCGCCGGGCATGCCGCTGGCCATCGCGCTGCGCGGCGCCCGCGCGCCCAAGGCCAAGCCGGTTCGGGTGGTGGAGGCGACAGGGCTCGCACCCGCCCGCCTGACGCCGGCGCGAAGCAAGGTGCTGGAAGCGGTCGGCGCGGGGGCCCAGAGCGGCGCGGAGCTGGCCCGGGCGGCCGGGGTCTCCGCCGGGGTGGTCAAGGCCCTGATCGACGAGGGCGCGCTGGCCGTCCGCAACGTCGTGCCGGAGGTGCGCTTCGATCCGCCCGACCCCGCAGCCACGGGGGCGGTGCTGAACCCCAGCCAGGCCGCGGCCGCGAGCGCGCTGCGCGAGATCGTCGGCCAGGGCGGCTTCCAGGTGACCCTGCTGGACGGCGTCACCGGCTCGGGCAAGACCGAGGTCTATCTGGAGGCCGCGGCCCAGGCGCTGGGCGCCGATCCCACCGCCCAGGTGCTGATCCTGCTGCCCGAGATCGCGCTCACCCAGGCGGTCATCGGCCGGGTGGCCGCCCGCTTCGGCGCGGAACCCGCTGAATGGCACTCCGACGTCGCCCCGCCTGCCCGGCGACGGATCTGGGAGGGCGTGCTGTCGGGGGCCTGCCGGATCGTGGTCGGGGCGCGTTCGGCGCTGTTCCTGCCGTTCTCGAACCTCAAGCTGATCGTCGTCGACGAGGAGCACGACGCCTCCTTCAAGCAGGAGGAGGGCTTCATCTACCACGCCCGTGACCTGGCCGTGGCGCGCGGCAAGATCGAGGACGCCGCCGTGGTGCTGGCCTCGGCCACGCCCTCGCTGGAAAGCTTCCGCAACGCCGAGACCGGCCGCTACCACTGGCTGAAGCTCACCGGCCGGCATGGCGCGGCCCGGCTGCCCGACATCGCCCTCGTCGACCTGCGCGAGACCCCGCCGGAGCCCGGCCGCTGGCTCTCGCCGCCGCTGGTCACGGCGATGGGCGAGACCCTGGCGCGCGGCGAGCAGGTGCTGCTGTTCCTCAACCGCCGGGGCTATGCGCCGCTGGTGCTCTGCAAGGCCTGCGGCCAGCGGATGACCGCGCCGGACACCGACAGCTGGCTGGTCGAGCACCGCTACTCGGGCCGCCTGGTCTGCCACCTGACCGGCTTCTCCATGCCCAAGCCCTCCGCCTGCCCGCACTGCGCCGCGAAGGACAGCCTGGTCTCCATCGGCCCCGGGGTGGAGCGGGTGGAGGAGGAGGCTCGAGGCCTGTTCCCGGAGGCCCGCGTGGCGGTGTTCTCCTCGGACACCATCTTCGACGCCCGCGAGGCCAAGCGGCTGATCGAATCCATGGCGGCCGGCGAGATCGATATCCTGGTGGCGACGCAAGCCGCCGCCAAGGGCCACAACTTCCCCAAGCTCACCCTGGTGGGCGTCGTGGACGCCGATCTGGGCCTGCGCGGCGGCGACCTGCGCGCCGCCGAGCGCACCTACCAGCTGCTCGCCCAGGCCACCGGTCGGGCGGGCCGCCGCGACCGGCCGGGCCGGGCGCTGATGCAGACCTACGCCCCGGACCATTCCGTCATGCAGGCCCTCAAGGCGCAGGACCGCGAGGCCTTCGTCGCCGCCGAGATGGCGGAGCGCGAGCTGGCCGGCCTGCCGCCGTTCGGGCGGCTGGCGGCGGTGATCGCCTCGGACGTCGATCCGGCGCGGCTGGAGGCCTTCTGCCGGGCCATGGCCGAGGCCGCGCCCAACACCGCCGGCGTCGAGGTCTACGGCCCCGCCGACGCCCCGCTCGGCCTGGTGCGCGGCCGGCGGCGCAAGCGCTTCCTGGTGCGAGCCGACCGGGGAGTCGACCTCTCGGCCTACATGGCCGCCTGGCGGGCGCGGGTGAAGCCGCCGGGCTCCGTGCGCCTGGCCATCGACATCGACCCCTACAGCTTCCTCTAGCCCTTCTTGGCCCCAGCTTTCGCCCGGGCCTTCCGCGCGGCGATGTTCAGGCCCTCCACGAGGCCGGAGAAGGCCATCGCGGCGTAGATGTAGCCCTTCGGCACATGCACCCCGAAGGCGTCGGCGATCAGGGTCGCGCCGATCATCAGCAGGAAGCCCAGCGCCAGCATCACCACCGTCGGATTGTCGTGGATGAAGCGGGCGAGGGGCCCCGAAGCGACCATCATCAGCCCGACGGCCACCACCACGGCGACCATCATGATCGGCAGGTGCTCGGTCATGCCCACCGCGGTGAGGATCGAGTCGATCGAGAAGACGATGTCCAGCGCCAGGATCTGCACGATGGCGGCGGTGAAGCCGAGGCGGCCGCGCCCCTTCTTGTCCAGCAGGTCGTCGGTGGGCGTGGGATCGACGCTGTGGTGGATCTCGGTGGTGGCCTTCCAGACCAGGAACAGGCCGCCGGCCAGCAGGATCAGGTCGCGCCAGGAGAAGGCGAGGTCGATCACCGGGCGGCCGTCTGCGCCCAGCGGCGCCTGGAACGGCAGGACGAGCACCGGCTGGGTCAGGCCCACGATGAAGGCGAGGCCGGAGAGCAGCACCAGGCGCAGGATCAGCGCCAGGCCGATGCCCAGCCGCCGCGCCTTGCCGCGGCTCGCCTCGGGCAGCTTGTTGGAGAGGATGGAGACGAAGACCAGGTTGTCGACGCCCAGCACCACCTCCATGACGATCAGGGTAAGGAGCGCCACCCAGGCTTCCGGGCTCGCGATCAGCGCCGCCAGACTGTCCATCCACATCCCCCGACCGATGACGATTCGCCGTCCAGCCTATTCGCGAGCATGGACGAGCGGCGCCGAATTTCCAGGCGCCCGGCGCCCAAGGCTCCGCTCGCAGTTTTGTGAAGCGCCTGCGGCATCCTGCCTTTCCGCCCGCCAGACGCCCGGCTTTGCGGCGCGATCCGCGTGTTTCACTGCGTTACAGCCGCGTGATCCAAATTCACACACCCCCGTGTCGGCGTATAGTTGAGTTGATCGAGCACGACATGACGGCTTATGGACAGCTGTAAGGAGGGCCTCTCCGGCATAGTTGCCTAGGGGCGTGGATGCGCGTTAGGGATTGTTTCTTCTAAACTCTTCTCAGGTCAGGTTATTGGGCGATGAAAAGCTCCGTGGCCGCGGGATGCCGGCCGCCGCAGCTCGCCGTTTTGATCTAAACCCTCTTTTCACTCATCGACAGATAGGGTTATGCCTTAGCCTGTAAGCGTCAGGGAGGGCCCAAAACATGGCGAAACGACCGAGAGCCCTGTGGGGTTCCCTGGCCGTCGCGGCCGCTCTGATCCTCGCGCCGGCCACCGGCGCCGCGGCCGACACCTATTGGCAGTGCGCGACATTCGCGCGCCTGGCCTCCGGCATCCAGATCTTCGGCGACGCCTACACCTGGTGGAAGCAGGCCATCGGCCGCTACCAGACCGGATTCCAGCCCAAGGCGGGCGCCGTGCTGTGCTTCAAGCCGACCGAGCGCATGAAGCTCGGCCACGTGGCGGTGGTCAGCCAGGTGCTTACCGACCGGGTCATCCAGATCACCCACGCCAACTGGTCGCCCATCGAGGGCTCGCGCGGCAAGATCGAGAAGGACGTCACCCTGATCGACGTCAGCCAGACCGGCGACTGGAGCCTGGTGAAGGTCTGGTACGACCCCAACCGTGACCTCGGCGGCTCGACCTATCCGACCTACGGCTTCATCTACCAGGACGCCCAGGCCCGCGTGATGGCCTCTTCGGGCTTCGCCAAGGCCGAGAACACCGCCATCGCCATGGCCCAGAGCGCGGCGAGCCAGGTGGCTGCGGCCGTGCGGCCCGGCGGCGGCGCGCTGCACATCCTGAACCAGGCCGCGGATTCCACCGACCGCATCGCGGCCCTGATCGCCCAGGCGGCCCGCGGCGACAGCGGCGGCAACTAGGCCGCGCGCCGCACCCGTCGGTTGAGCTCGGCCAAGCCTAAACCGGAAATCGTGATTTCGCGTCGGCGGGCAACCGTTCCTTAAGCGCACCCGAAGCATGGTCGCGCCAGGTCATCAATGTCGTCCCAAGCCCAACCCTATCACCTGCCGCTCGACGCCCAGAGCCTGCGCGACGCCGTCGAGGCTCACCAGAAGTATCTGGAGGGCCGTTCCGGCGGCCGCCGGCTCAGCCTGACCTATGCGGACCTGTCCAACTGCTCGCTCGAGGGCCTGGACCTGCGCGAGGCCGATCTGGCCGGCGCCAAGCTGACCGGGGCGATGATGGCCAAGGTCAATCTCTCCCGCGCCATCCTGTTCGGCGCCGACCTGCGCGAGGCGGACCTCCGGCGCGCCAACCTCAAGCGGGCCGATCTGCGCGGCGCCTGCCTGCGCGGCGCGAACCTGGCCGGCGCGGAGCTGGCCGGCTGCGACCTGCGCGAGGGCCGCATCGCCCTGCAGGACAAGCTCGACGGCTTCCGCATCCTCCGGCACGAGCACCGGCCCGGCGAGTTGAACTACGCCGTGCTGACCGGCGCCAACCTGGCCGGCGCCCAGATGACCTCGACGGTCGCCATGGCCAGCGACTTCACCGACGCCAACCTGGCGGGCGCCCAGATGTCCGGCGCGCGGCTGATGCGCGCCGTGCTCGACGGGGCGGACCTGTCGGGCGCGGACCTCGGCGGCGCGGACCTGTCCGGCGCCTCGATGAAGCGCACCGTGGTGGCCGGCGCCAACCTGGAGCAGACCCGCCTCGACGACGTGGACATGACCGACGTCCTGCGCGGCCCGCCGCCGATCGTCTACGTGGACGACCGCGCCCTGGACGAAGTGCTGGCCGACCACGAGGTCTATTGCGACAGCCAGGGGCGCAAGGGCGGGATCATGACCATCCCCGGCGTCGACTTCCGGCCGATCCGCAGCCTGCGCGGGCGCCGGCTCACCGGCCTCAATGCGCCCAACTGCATCTTCTTCGGCCTCGACATGCAGCGGGTGGAGCTGCAGGGCGCGGACCTCACCGGCTGCGATTTCCGCGGCGCCGACCTGCGCGAGGCCGACCTGCGCGGCGCGAAGTTCCTGGGCGCCCAGCTCACCCGCGCCGACCTGCGCGGCGCCCAACTCGGGCCGCTGATGATCTCCGAGGGCCGGTTCGTGCGCACCGACTTCACCCGCGCCAGCCTGCGCGCCGCCGACCTGCGCGGGGCCTCCGCCAAGCGGGCCCGCTTCCTGGAAGCCGATCTCACCCAGGCCAAGATGGCCGGCTGCGACCTCACCGGCGCTGAGCTGGAGACCTGAAGACTCTACAGGTCTTCTACGACAATTCCGGTCGCTTCATGGATGCGCTCGGCGACGATCCGGCGGTGGCAGCCGGCGGCGTCGGCCTCGTAGCAGAGCAGGGCGGCCTTGCGGTCGAGCGCGATCTCGGTGGCCTGGGCGAGCTGCAGCTGGGCGGCGGGCTCGGCTATATGGGCTTCGAAGATCTCGTGCATCTCGGCCACGTGGCCCTTGCGGGCGGCGTCGCGCCCGGGCTTCGGCGTACCGAGCTCGCGGAGGTGGACGTAGTCGATCCCGGCGTCGGCCAGGCTGGCCGCCAGCAGGGTCTTGGAGAAGCCGGCGCGCCGGGACGCCGCCACGGCGCGGACGTCGATCACCACCTCGACGCCGG
>JAQGIX010000369.1 GCA_028290925.1 Phenylobacterium sp.
CCGCAGCCCCAGCGCCGCCGCGCGCCAAGCGGCGCCGGACGAGCCGCAGCAGGCCGGTCCGGTGGTCGAGCGCCGTTCGGGGCGCGGCGAGGCGGCCTCCGAACGCCGGATCTCCGACTTCGACATCGCCACCGCCCCGGTGAACGAGATCGCCCGGGTGACCCACCACACCCTGGCCAGGGCCCGCGGCGCGATCGCCTATACCGCCACCGCCGGCACGCTCACCCTGCGCGACGAGGACGGCAAGCCGATCGCCAGCATGTTCTACGTGGCCTACGTCGGCGACCGCGGCCGCGGCGAGGCGGAGCGGCCCGTCACCTTCCTCTACAACGGCGGTCCGGGCTCGGCCTCGCTGTGGCTGCACATGGGCACCTTCGGGCCGGTCCGCGTGCGCACCCCCAACGCGCAGGCGGTGGGCCCCGCGCCGTTCCCCTACGGCCCCAATCCCGACAGCCTGCTCGACAAGACCGACCTGGTGTTCCTCGACGCCATCGGTTCCGGCTACTCGCGCATGCTCGGCGACACCAAGGGCTCGGCCTTCTGGGGCGTGGACGAGGACATCGACGCCTTCGCCCGCGGCATCACCCGCTATGTGACGGTCAACCACCGCTGGAATTCGCCCAAGTTCCTGTTCGGCGAGAGCTACGGCACGACCCGCTCGGCGGGTCTGGTCTACGCCCTGCAGAGCCAGGGGATGCAGTTCAACGGCGTCTTCCTGCTCTCCTCGATCCTCAACTACGGCGTCCGCGACGCGGGCTTCGACCACGGCTACGTCACCTACATGCCGAGCTACGCGGCGGCGGCGGCCTACCACCACAAGATCCCCGCGCCGGCCGACATGGGCGGCTTCCTGGGCGAGGTGCGCGCCTGGGCCACCGGGCCCTACGAGCAGGCGCTCGCCAAGGGCCACAACATCTCCGACGCCGAGCTGGACGCCGTGGCCCGCCAGATGAGCGCCTACACCGGCATCTCGGTCGCGTACCTCAAGCAGGTGAACCTGCGGCTCGACCTCTCGCGGTTCCGCACCGAGCTGCTGCGGGGCGAGCGCCGGATCATCGGCCGCTACGATTCCCGCTACACCGGCACCGAGGCCGACGCCGGCGGCGAGACCCCCGAGTACGATCCTTCCGACGTGGCCGTCTCCGGCGCCTACAACGGCGCGGTCCGCGACTATCTGGAACGCGACCTCGGCTACCAGACCGACCTGACCTACCGGCCCTCCGGCGAGGGCATCAACCAGGCCTGGAATTGGAAGCACAAGGCGCCCGGCGCCCGCTTCCCGGCCGCGGTGGCCGACACGGCCCAGGACCTCGGCGCGGCGATCCGCGAGAACCCGCACCTGAAGGTCTTCTCGCTGAACGGCCTCTACGACATGGCCACGCCGTTCTACGGCACGGAGTACGACCTGGCCCACATGTGGCTGGACCCGACCCTGCGCGGCAACGTGCAGTTCGCCTACTATCCCTCCGGCCACATGGTCTACCTGAATCCCGACGCCTTCAAAGCCCTGCGCGCCGACGTCACCCGCATGATGGACGAGGCCCTGGCGCGGTAGCTCTGTTCAACGGGTGTCATCCCGGTTTCGGCGCCAGCCGAAGACCGGGACCCATGAACGTCGAAGGCTCGGGATGAATCACCGTGGAGCCGCTGCGGGCCTTCGCCTCCGGCGCTAATGGGTCCCGGTCTTCGCTTCGGGAACCGGGATGACACTCTGAATTTCGTGTTTTCGTGTTTTTTGGGATCAAAACGATGGGAAACGGACGGATCATGGGTCTGACTTGGCTTCGGGCTGCACTGGCTGGCCTCGCCGGCGCCCTGCTCACGCTCTCCGCCGCCCAGGCCGCGCCTGAGCCGCAGGGCCACGACTTCACGATCAACGACTTCCACTTCCGCTCCGGCGAGAGCCTGCCGCAGCTGCGCCTCCACTACTGGACCCTGGGCCAGCCGCACCGCGACTCAGGCGGCCACATCGACAATGCGGTGCTGATCCTGCACGGCACCGGCGGCTCGGGGCGCCAGTTCATGGCGCCGCAGTTCGCCGAGGTGCTGTTCAGGCCGGGCGGCCTGCTGGATCCCGCCACGCACTTCGTCATCCTGCCCGACGACATCGGCCACGGCGGCTCGTCCAAGCCGTCGGATGGGCTCCATGCGCGCTTCCCGCACTACGACTACGCCGACATGGTCGAGGCCGAGCACGCCCTGGTCACCCAGGGCCTGGGCGTCCAGCGGCTGCGGCTGGTCATGGGCACGTCCATGGGCTGCATGCATGCCTTCATGTGGGGTGAGGCCTGGCCGGACGCCGCGGCTGCGCTGATGCCGCTGGCCTGCCTGCCCGTCGAGATCGCCGGCCGCAACCGGCTGTGGCGCGCCATGGCCGTCGACGCCATCACCTCGGACCCGGCCTACGCCGGCGGCGACTACGGCCAAGAGCCCACGCAGGGCCTGCGCGCGGCCGAGGACCTGTTGATCATCGCCGGCGCCTCGCCGCTGCCCATGCAGATCGCCTACCCCACCGGCGCGGCGGTCCGGGCCTGGTTCGCCAAGGAGCTGCCGAACCGGGTGAAGGGCCTCGACGCCAACGACCTGATCTATCAGCTGGAATCCTCGCGCACCTACGATCCGTCCAGGGACCTGGAGAAGATCACCGCGCCGCTCACCTGGGTGAACTCGGCCGACGACTTCATCAATCCGCCTGAGCTCGGCGTCGCCCCGCGCGAGGCCAGGCGCCTGAAGGCCGGCCGCTTCGTGCTGATCCCGGCTG
>JAQGIX010000400.1 GCA_028290925.1 Phenylobacterium sp.
TATAAGGCCGCAGCCGTAGAGTCGCCGATGTGGATCAGCGGGATCGCGGTCGCCGCCAGAACCTCGGGCGCATTGGAGTGCATGGAGTTGGCGCAGATCAAGATCGCCTCGGCGCCGTCGGCCTGCAGCCGGCGAGCCGCCTCGGCCAGGCGTTCGCCGGTCGCCGCCCAGTCATCCTTGGCCTGCAGTTCGGCGATCGGCGCGAAATCCACCGACCACAGGATCAGCTTCGCCGAATGCAGCCCGCCCAGCCGCGCGCGGACCAGCCGGTTGAGCTGCTGGTAATAGACCACCGTGCTTTCGGCGCTCATGCCGCCGATCAGGCCGAGGGTCTTCATCAGATGTCGGCGTAGACGTGCCGCTCGCCGGCGCCGCCGGGGTGGGTCACCGCGCCGAGATGGGCCGGGCCCACGACCTGCGAGAACTTCCACAGCGCGCCGGAACCATAGGCCGTCTGGTGCGGCTTCCAGTGGCGGGCGCGGTTCTCCAACTCGATGGGATCGACCTCCAGCTCGATGACCCCCGCATCGGCGTCGATGAAGATGATGTCGCCGTCCTTGACCAGGGCGATGGGCCCCCCGGCCTGGGCCTCGGGCCCCACGTGGCCGATGCACAGGCCGCGCGTGGCGCCGGAGAAGCGCCCGTCGGTGATCAGGGCCACCTTGTCGCTGATGCCCTGGCCGTAGATGGCGGCGGTGGTGGAGAGCATCTCGCGCATGCCGGGGCCGCCGCGCGGGCCCTCGTAGCGGATGACCAGCACGTCGCCTTCCTTGTAGTTGCGGGCCTCGACGGCGGCGAAGCAGGCCTCCTCACCGTCGAACACCCGGGCCGGGCCGCGGTGCTTGCGGTGCTCGAGCCCGGCCACCTTGACGATGGCGCCGTCGGGGGCCAGCGAGCCCCACAGTCCCACGACCCCGCCGGTCGGTGAGAGCGGCTTGGAGACCGGCCGGATCACGTCCTGGTCGTCGCGCCAGACCACGCCCTCTAGGTTCTCGGCGATGGTCTTGCCGGTCACCGTCATGCAGTCGCCGTGGATCAGGCCCGCGTCGAGCAGGGTCCGCAGCAGCATGGGCACGCCGCCCGCCTCGCCCATCTTCTTCGCCGGATAGCGGCCGCCCGGCATCAGGTCGGCGAGATAGGGCGTGCGCCGCATGATCTCGGCCACGTCGCGCAGGCTGAATTCGATGCCGGCTTCGTGGGCCATGGCCGGCAGGTGCAGGCCGCCGTTGGTCGAGCCGCCGGTCGCGGCCACCACGACGGCGGCGTTCTCGAAGGCCTCGCGGGTGCAGATGTCGCGGGGGCGGATATTGCGCTCCAACAGCGCCATGACCGCCTCGCCGGAGGCGCGGGCGTACTGGTCGCGGTCGAGGTAGACGGCCGGCAGGGCCGAGGACAGCGGCAGCGCCAGGCCGATGGCCTCGGAGACGCAGGCCATGGTGTTGGCGGTGTACTGGCCGCCGCAGGCCCCGTCGCCGGGACAGGCGTGCTGCTCCAGGTCGCAGAGGTCCTCCAGGCTCATCTGGCCTGCGGAGTGCTTGCCGACGCCTTCGAAGACGTCCTGCACGGTCACCTCGCGCCCGTGCCACTGGCCGGGCAGGATCGAGCCGCCGTAGATGAAGCAGCTGGGCACGTTGAGCCGCAGCATGGCCATCATCATGCCCGGCAGGGACTTGTCGCAGCCGGCGACGCCGACCAGGGCGTCATAGGCGTGGCCGCGGATGGTGAGCTCCACGGAATCAGCAATCAGATCGCGGCTGACCAGCGAGGAGCGCATGCCCTCGTGGCCCATGGCGATGCCGTCGGTGACGGTGATGGTGCAGAACTCGCGCGGCGTGCCGCCGGCCTGCTTGACCCCCTCGGAGGCGGCGTGGGCCTGGCGCATCAGGGTGGTGTTGCAGGGCGCGGCCTCGTTCCAGCAGGAGGCGACGCCCACGAAGGGCTGTTCGATCTCGCGACTGCCGAGGCCCATGGCGTAGTAGTAGGACCGGTGCGGCGCGCGCGACGGCCCCTCCGTCACATGCCGGCTCGGCAGGCGGGTCTTGTCCCAGGTTCCGTCCGGGCGGCGGTGCATGGCTTCTCAAAGCTCCAGAAACGCGGTGCGCCCTCCTTAGGCGGCCCGCCCGTCCCGGGGAAGAGGCGCTCGCTTGATCGACCCGCCGGCCGGTCCTTGTGGCGGGACCGTGTCGGCGCGGCGGCGAGCCAATGTCCAATGATCTCAGAGGGCTAGTTTTCGATCGCCGATCATGGTCGTCGGCGGACCGGGTTCCCGCACCCCTAGGTAGTCGCAGGCGAAGGCCCCGGGATCGGCCGCCGATCAGCTCGCGCGATGGTGGCGGCTCCTGGGAACGACCACTGTGTCCTCGGCGCCGCATAGGTAAGTGATAGTAAGTTATCAATGATCATCTATCAGGAATCCGTTGACGGATATGGTGTTGCTGGCGCAGCTACGCCACCTCAGGCGCACCAAATAGCGCCAGTCAGCTGCGGGGAGGCAGCGTTATCATGCAGTTCAAACATAGCCTCTTGGCGACCAGCGCCATCCTGGCCGCCGCGCTCGGAACCACGGTTCACGCCCAAACCACAAGTAGTACGGCGGCCGCCTCCTCGAACACCATCGAAGAGCTCGTGGTCACCGCCGAAAAGCGGCAACAGAACCTTCAGGACGTCCCCGTCGCGATTTCGGCCTTTACGTCGGAGAAGCGCGACCTGGTCGGGATCAACACGATCACCGACATGACCAACTTCACGCCGGGCCTCGAATACAACGCCTCGAACGACCGCAACACGCTGCGCGGGGTCGGGCGCTTGACGAACGTCCACGCGGCGGACATCAGCGTCGCCCAGTATTCCGACGGCATCTACACCTCCTCGACGGTCGAAGCCGGCAAGACGCCGCTGTTCGTGGATCGTGTGGAAGTGCTGCGTGGCCCACAGGGCACCCTCTACGGCCGCAACTCGATCGGCGGCGCGATCAACATCATCTCCAAGCGGCCGACCGAGGATTTCTACGGCGAGGTCCGCGCCCAGTACCAGAACTACGACCACTCGATCCTGGAAGGCGCGGTCTCCGGCCCGACCTCGATCCCCGGTGTCCAGTTCCGCTTCGGCGCCAACTGGGAAAAGCAGACCGGCGGCTGGTTCCACAACGTCGTTCCCGGCCAGAAGGATGAAGGCGGGATCATCGACCAGCGCTACGTCGAAGGTCAGTTGAAGATGAAGTTCAACGACAACTTCGACGGCTGGATGAAGCTGGCCTGGTCCGATTGGCACAACAACAGCGGCGGCCCCGGTTCGCGGACCGGTTACACGCCCGGCCCGTTTGCGACGTACCAGACCAACAACCCGGGCTTCTACGTCAACGCCGGATACGCCTGCTTCCCCAACACCGGCGTCACCAACGTCGTCACGGTGGGCGGCATGACGCTGGCCCAGGCCTGCACCAATCCGGCCACGGCCGATCCGCGCAAGTTCTCATCGACGATCTCGGCCAGCGAGAAGCTGGTGGGGACGATGATCTTCGCCAGCGAATTCACCTACCACTTCAACAACATCGACCTGAAGTACATCGGCGGCGGCTCGCACTATAACTACAGCGAGATCCTGCCGGCCGACTCCCCCGCCATCACCCAGTTCACCCTACCGAACCTGGCCGGCGGCCCGGGGGCGGTCGTCCGTCCGCGGGAAGCTGCGGAGTACCGGGAGCAGCTGAACTGGATCAGCCACGAGGTGAACCTCGCCTCGACCGACAAGGGGCCGTTCCAGTGGATCGGCGGGCTGTACTACTACGATGAGGAATATCTGCAGCCGACCGGCGGCGTGCTGCTCGACCAGCCGCAACTCGGCACCGGACCGTTCCTGACGGGCGCCACCTGCGCCTTCACCGGCAGCGCCTGCGCGGCCCCGAACGGCAGCCGGCGGTTCTACGACTCCCAGCCGGATATCTTCACCGAGAGCCGGGCGGTCTATGGGCAGGTCGACTGGAACTTCGTGGAGCACTGGAAGGCGACGGTGGGCCTCCGTTACAGCCACGACCGCAAGTACGGCACCGAGTCCGGCCGCCTGCTTTGCTTCGACGTGACGGCGTGCACGGCGAGCGCGGCCAACCCGACCGGGTTCAAGACCGGCTTCCCGCCCGAGATCATCGGCAA
>JAQGIX010000015.1 GCA_028290925.1 Phenylobacterium sp.
ACCATGTGCATGAACGGCATCTCGTTGGAGACCCCCAGCGCGCCGTGCAGGTGGGCGGCCTTGGTGGCGATGTCGTTATAGACCTTGGGCATCATCACCTTGATGGCGGCGATGTCCTTGCGGACCAGTTGGTAGTCCTTGTGCTTGTCGATCAGCCAGGCGGTGCGCAGAACCATCAGCCGGAAGGCCTCCAGCGCGATCCAGCTCTCGGCGATGTCGGACTGCACCATCTGCAGGTCGGCGAGCTTGCCGTCGCGGGTGGTCCGCGAGACGGCCCGCTGGCACATCAGGTCGAGCGCGTTCTTGCAGGCGCCCACCGTGCGCATGGCGTGGTGCACGCGCCCGCCGCCCAGCCGCACCTGGGCGATCACGAAGGCCGCGCCGCGCTCGCCCAGCAGGGCGTCATAGGGCAGCCGGACGTTCTCGTAGCGGACGTAGCCCTCGTTGCCGCCGCCGATCTCGCCACCGCCGCCGACGGCCACATTGCGGATGATCTCGACGCCGGGGGTGTCGGTGGGGACCAGGAAGATCGAGGTGCGCCGGTAGGGGTCCTTGGCGTCCGGGTCGGTGACCGCATAGAGCACCAGCACCTTGGAATACCGCGCGTTGGTGGAGAACCACTTCTCGCCGTTGATCACCCACTCGTCGCCGTCCAGCACCGCGCGGGTCTTGAAGGTCAGGGGGTCGGAGCCGCCGGTCGGCTCGCTCATCGAGAAGGCCGAGCGGATCTCGCCGTTCAGCAGCGGCCAGAGGTACTTCTCCTTCTGCGCCTCGGTGCCGTAGTGGGCGATGATCTCGGCGTTGCCTGAGTCCGGCGCCTGGCAGCCGAAGATGGTGGGAGCCAGGCCGTTGCGGCCCAGCTTCTCGTTCATCAGGCCGAGCTTCAGCTGGCCATAGCCCTGGCCGCCCAGCTCCGGGCCCAGGTGGCAGGCCCACAGCCCCTGGTCCTTCACCTTCTGCTGCAGCGGCTTGATGAACTTCTCGCGGCCGAGCGGCCCATAGACCGCCATGCCGAGGTGCGAGAGCGGCTCGACTTCCTCGCGCATGAACGCCTCGATCCAGTCGAGCTTCTTCTGGAATTCGGGATCGGTCTCAAAGTCCCAGGCCATGGCGTTCTCCCGTGCGCTGCGTTTTCGAATTTTCAGTATGTTTTCAGCGGCGACGGGCCATTATCAAACGCCTGTTCGAACGACGCAACGCCGCTTTCTGCCTCCCCCGTTCACGGGGGAGGTGTCACCCGCCGCAGAGCGGGTGACGGAGGGGGCGGCGACCGCACTGCAGAACCCCGCCCCGCCCACCACTCGCTCTGCGGCGAGTGGTCCCCCCTCCCCATGAATGGGGAGGGCGACTCAGAACTTCCCACCCCTTCCCTCGCCGGCGGCGAACCGCGCGGCGCCTTCCCGCGATGAGCCGGACCGCAGCGTCTCGACGCCGAGCCGATATTCCGCGGCCTGCGCCTCGTCCCAGCCGAGCGACCACTGGGCGAGCGCCGAGAGCCGGTCGTTGCGCAGGCAGGCCTGTGGGAAGGCCGACAGCTGGCGGGCGAGGTCGAGGGCGCAGGCCAGGGCCTCGCCCTTGGCGACCAGGCGGTTGGCGAGCCCCATCTCGAGGGCTTCGCGCGCCTCGACGGGGCGGCCGGTGAGGATCAGGTCCATGGCCCGCGAATGGCCGATCAGCCGCGGAAGCCGCACCGTGCCGAGGTCGACCAGCGGCACGCCGAACCGCCGGCAGAACACCCCGAACACCGCGCCCTCCGCCGCCACCCGCATATCCGCCCAGCAGGCCACCTCCAGGCCGCCCGCCACCGCATAGCCTTCGACGGCCGCGATCACCGGCTTGCCGAGCGCCAGCCGCGTGCAGCCCATGGGCGCGAGATCGCCCTCCGGCCGCACCGGGTTGTCGCCGGTGGCCACGGCGACGCTCTTGAGGTCGGCGCCGGCGCAGAAGTTGCCGCCGCGCCCCTGCAGGATGGCCACGTCGAGCCCGTCGTCGGCGTCGAAGGCCTTGAAGGCGTCGTAGAGCGCCCAGGCGGTCGGCCCGTCCACGGCGTTGCGCCGCTCGGGCCGTTCGATGGTGACGATGGCGATGCGGTCCTGCGTCTCGACGCTGACGGTGCTCATGGCGTCCTCCCTGTTCCTCGTCATCGTCGTGCTTGCGGCGCCGCGGAAGGCAAGGGCTAATGGCTCGAAGCCGTCAGTGGGAGACCCGCCATGGACCAGATCACGCGCGCCAAGAGCCTGGGATTCTCCGCCGAGCGGCTGGCCAGGATCGACCGCTTCCTGGCCGAGAAGTACGTCGGCCCCGGCAAGCTGCCCTGCGCCCAGTTCGTGCTCGCCCGCCAGGGCCAGGTGGTCCACCAGACCGTGCTGGGCCAGCAGGACCCGGAGCGCGGCGTCCCCCTCGCCGACGACACCGTCTACCGCATCTATTCCATGACCAAGCCGATCGCCTGCGTGGCGCTGATGACGCTGGTCGAGGAGGGCCTGATCGCGCTGGACGAGCCGGTCGCCAAATACATCCCGGCCTGGAAGGACCTCGGCGTGTTCGCGGCCGGGACCGGCCCTTACCTCACCACCCCGCCCGCGCGGCCAATGCAGGTGGTCGACCTGCTGCGCCACACCTCCGGGCTGACCTATGGCTTCCAGAACCGCTCCAACGTCGACGCCGCCTACCGCAAGCTGAAGATCGAGAACATGTTCGGCGAACATGATCTCGAAGCCATGATCGAGATGCTGGCCAGGCTGCCGCTGGAGTTCTCGCCGGGCGAGGCCTGGAACTACTCGGTCTCCACCGACGTGGTCGGCTACCTGGTGCAAAAGGTGGCCGGCAAGCCGCTCTCCGACGTGCTGCGCGAGCGGATCTTCGAACCGCTGAAGATGGTCGACACCGGCTTCTTCGTCCGTGAGGACCAGCGGTCGCGCTTCGCCGCCTGCTATGACGCCGCGCCTGGCGGCAAGATGAAGCTGCAGGACGATCCGACCACCAGCCCCTACCTGAAGCCGCCGGCCCTGGAATCCGGCGGCGGCGGCCTGGTCTCAACGGCGGCCGACTACCTGCGCTTCACCACCATGCTGGTGAACGGCGGCGAGCTGGATGGCGCGCGCATCCTGGCGCCCAAGACCATCGCGCTGATGGCCTCCAACCATTTGCCCGGCGACAAGGACCTCACCGAGCTGTCGCGCTCGCTGTTCTCGGAGAGCACCAACGCCGGCGTCGGCTTCGGCCTGGGCTTCGCGGTGGTGTTCGATCCGCCCAAGACCCTGATCCCCTGTTCCAAGGGCGAGTTCTACTGGGGCGGCGCGGCCTCGACCGCCTTCTGGGTCGATCCGGTGGAGGAGGTCACCGCCGTCTTCATGACCCAGCTCCTGCCGTCGTCCACCTATCCCATCCGCCGCGAGCTGCGGACCCTGGTCTACGCCGCCCTGATGGAGACCAACGGCTAGATCGTCGTCTCAAGTCGCCTTGGCGGGCTGGGCGCGAATCTCGGCTTCCTCGGCGTTGGTGATCGCCTCGCTTTCCTCGATCATCGGCTGGCCGAGGCCGGTGTCGGGGGCGTCAGAGCTCGGCCGGGTCTGCAGCATCCGGCCCTCGCGCCAATTGCCCCAGCGATAATACCCGCCGGCCAGCACCAGGGTCGTGAGGCTGCCGACCGGAAAGCTCAGCCAGACGGCGTCGGCGCCCATCCTCGGTATGAGCAGGTTGGCGAACGGGATCCGCACCGCCCACAGCGAGATGACCATGGCCAGCAGCGGCGGCCAGACCGCGCCGGTGGCCCGCACCACGCCGGAGAAGATGAAGGCCATGCCGAAGAAGATGAAGCCCCACAGCACGTAGGAATTGATGTGCACGGCGATCGGCAGCGAGGGACTGGTGGCCGGCAGGAAGATGCGCAGCACCCAGGGGTCGGCCACGTAGATCACCAGCACCGGGCCGGCGGTCATCAGGAAGGCGAACAGCACCCCGATGCGGGCCACCCGGTCCACCCGGTCGAGGCGGCCGGCGCCGACGTTCTGGGCGGCCATGGAGGAGACCGCCGCGCCCACCGCCATGGCCGGCATCTGCACATAGGTCCACAGCTGCGCGGCCGCGCCATAGGCCGCCGAGGTGTGGACGCCGTACTGGTTGACCAGGCTCATCATGGTCACCGCCGCCAGGCTGATGACGATCATCTGGAAGCCCATGGGCAGGCCCTTGAGCACCAGGGCCTTGATGATCTGCAGCTGCGGGATCAGCAGGCCGAACTCCGCGGGGCGCAGCACCAGGATCGAGCGCGTCCGGTAGAGGTGCGCCACCATCGCCACCAGGGTGATGGTCTGGGAGATCAGGGTGGAGGCGGCCGAGCCGGCGATGCCCAGCCGCGGGAACGGCCCGATCCCCATGATCAGCACCGGGTTCAGCACCACGTCCATGGCGACCGCCAGGAGCGAGAAATAGAACGGCGTGCGGCTGTCGCCGGTCCCGCGCATGGCCATCATCACGAAGGAGAAGAAGTACATGAACGGCATGGCCGCGAAGATCACCCGCAGGTAGGCGATCGCGTCGGCGCGCGCGTCAGGCGGGGTGCGCATACCGTCGAGGATGTGCGGCGTCAGCAGGTAGCCGGCCACGCCCACCGCCAGCGACAGCACGATGAAGAAGGCGGTGCAGGAGCCGACCACCTTCTTGGCCAGCGTCTGGTCCGCCGCCCCGATGGCCTGGCCGATCATGATGTTGGCGGCCATGGAGACCCCGAACACCGCGCCCAGCATCAGGAACAGGATCTGGTTGGCGTTGGAGGTGGCGGTCAGCGCCGCCTCGCCCAGCTGGTGGCTGACCCAGAAGGCGTTGGCCGTGCCGTTCAGCGACTGCAGGATGCTGGAGCCCAGCACCGGCAGGGCGAAGGTGATCAGCGTCCTGCCGATCGGCCCGGTGGTCAGGTCCGGGCCGCCGCGCGGGCCGCCGGGTCCGCCCATGGGAGGTCCAGGCGGCCGACCGCCCGGCCGGGGTCCGCGTCGTCCAGCCGTGGCGCTCGTGGGCTCCAAGAGCCTGACCCCTCTTCGCCCGCACCTAACGCGCAGGCTCCCCGGCGAGCCGAACCCGCGCGGTGAGTTCGCCTAACCTGATTCATGGAAACGTCCTGGAATGGTAGGTACGGCAAGCTGCGCCTTCAAGCGCGCGGCGCAACATCGCGGCTCCGCCCAAGCTTGAGCCGACGCGGTTTCGTTGTAAGACGTCGCCCCGGGGGCGGGCCGATTGGGCGGCGAAAGCCGTCCGCGCAAAGAAAGACCGCATGAAGATCCTGCAGTTCGGGACGACGGGCCAGGTGGCGCGCGAGCTGCTGCGCCAGGCGCCCGCCTGGCCGGTGGAGATCACCGCGATCTCGCGGGCCGAGTGCGATTTCAACGACGCCCAGCAGGTCGCCCGGGTGATCTCGGGCCGCAAGCCGGACCTGATCGTCAACGCCGCGGCCTACACCGCCGTCGACCAGGCCGAAACCGACGTGGCGAGCGCCTTCGAGGTCAACGCCCAGAGCCCGGCCTGCATGGCCGGCCTGTGCGGCGCCGACGGGGCGGCCATGGTGCACTTCTCCACCGACTATGTGTTCGACGGCGGCAAGGGGACGCCCTACCTCGAGACCGATCGGCCGGAGCCGCTCAGCGTCTATGGCCGCTCCAAGCTGAGCGGCGAGCAGCTGGTGCTGGCGGCCTGCCCGCGGGCCCTGGTGCTGCGCACCTCCTGGGTGGTCTCCGCCCACGGCCGGAACTTCGTGAAGACCATGCTGCGGCTGGCGGCCGAGGGGCAGCCGCTGCGCGTCGTCGACGACCAGTTCGGCCGGCCCACCAGCGCCGCGGACCTGGCGGGCTTCGTGCTCGCCAACGCCGAGCGGCTGGCCGGCGCGCCGGTGGGCGACCCGCACTTCGGCCTGTTCCATTTCGCCAACGCCGGGGAGACCAGCTGGAAGGGCTTCGCCGAGGCCGTCCTCGAGGACGCCCTGGGCGCCGCCGCGCCGAAGGTCGTGGGCATCCAGACCGCCGAGCGGCCGTCGCCCGCCAAGCGCCCGGCGCGCGGCACGCTCGACACCACCAAGCTGGAACAGACCTTCCGCTACCGCCCGCGGCCCTGGCGCGAAGCCCTGGCCGAGATCGTCGCCGAACTGAACGTCGCGGCGTGAGGCGGCGGCGTCGTCAGGCGGCGGCCAGCGCGCTCTTCGCCCGGCCGTAGAGCAGGTAGACCACCACCCCCAGCGCATTCCAGGCGAAGAAGAACGTCATGGTCTTCGCCGACAGGCTGGTGAACAGGTAGACGCAGCCCAGCACCGCGGCCGGGCCGATCACCCAGATCAGCGGCGTGGTGAACGGCCGCTCCAGCTCCGGCGCGCGGCGGCGCAGCACCATCACCGCGCAGGCCGTGGCGATGAACGCCGCCAGCGTGCCGGCGTTGGCCAGCGCGGCGATATCCGACAGCGGCAGGGCGCCGGCGATCACCGCGGCGATGACGCCGGTCAGCAGGGTCACCGCCACCGGGACGCCCCGCCGGTCGACGCGGGCCAGGCCCCGCGGCAAGAGGCCGTCGCGGGCCATGGCGAAAAACACCCGGCTCTGGCCGAACATGAACACCATGATCACGGTGGGCAGCGCCACCACCGCGGCGCCGGCGATCAGCGAGGCCGCGCCCGGCCGGCCCAGCTGGCGCAGCACGAAGGCCAGCGGCTCGGGGCTCTTGGAGAACAGGCCGTAGGGCTCCGCGCCCAGGGCGGCGGCGGCCACCACCATGTAGATGATCGTGCACAGCGCCATGGAGCCGATGATGCCGATGGTCAGGTCGCGCTTGGGATTCTTGGCTTCCTCGGCGGCCGTCGAGATGGCGTCGAAGCCGTAGAAGGCGAAGAAGATGATCGCCGCGGCGCCCATCACGCCGTATTTCCTGCCGCCGATCTCGTGCGCCCCGAAGCCGTAGGGCGCGAAGGGATGGAAGTGGCTGGGATCGAAGCTCGGCAGGGTGATCGCCACGAAGCCCGCCAGCGCCACCAGCTTCACCAGCACCAGCACGAAGTTGACCGTGGCGCTCTCGCGGGTGCCGACCAGCAGCATGCCGGTGACCACCAGGGCGATGAACACCGCCGGCAGGTTGACCATCCCGCCGGCGTCGGGCCCGGCCAGCAGCGCCTTGGGGACCGCCCAGTGCGCCTGCTCCATCAGCCCGGCCGCATAGCCCGCCCAGCCCACCGAGACCGCGCTGCAGACCAGGGTGTATTCGAGGATCAGGCTCCAGCCGATCACCCACGCGACCAGCTCGCCCAGCGTCACGTAGGAGTAGGTGTAGGCGCTGCCGGCCTGCGGCGTCAGGCTGGCCATCTCGGCGTAGCAAAGCGCCGCGCAGGCGCAGACCGCCCCGGCCACCGCGAACGACAGGATCACCGCCGGTCCCGCCAGGCCCGCCGCCACCCCGGTCAGGGTGTAGATCCCCGTGCCGATGATCGCGCCCACGCCCAGCGCCACCAGGTGATACCAGGACAGGGTCGGCTTGAGGCGGTGGGCACCCTCCGCCTGGGCCGCGGCGGCCACCTGCTTGCGGCGCGTGACGAAACTCATGGAAGGCCCCTTGCCCGTTTGGAGCGCCACCATGGCTTGCGTTGTGAGCCGCCGACAAGTGTTGGCGCCGGGACCGCCATACGCCAGCTTGGCAGGCCGTGATTTGGGGGATCCGATGCGTCGCCTGTTGCTTGTCCTTGCGCTTGTCTTCATCGCCGGCCCGGCGCTGGCCGACGACCGGCCGCTGAACGCGCTGGTCGCCGACTACGAGGCCTGGGCGCTCGCCGACGATCCGTTCACCGCCGGGCGCGAGGGCGACAAGGCCGCGCTCGCGCGCCTGCCCGACCCGACGCCGGCCGCCGACGCGGCCCGCAAGCGGGCCCTCGAGGCCTACCGCGGCCGGCTG
>JAQGIX010000074.1 GCA_028290925.1 Phenylobacterium sp.
GAGAGCGACTGGCCGAGATAGTAGAAGGGCGCCAGCACCAGCACGAACTCCCAGCGGATCGCCAGCAGCGCCGCATAGACCGCCACCATCACCCAGAATTCCTGCAGCGCCCGGCGCGCCTCGGCCGGCCGCTTGGCGCCGATCTCACGGGCCACGGCGAACGGGTCGTCGTCGCGCCAGAAGCTCATGAACACATAGGCCAGCATCGGCTCGGCCTTGCCGTCGACGCCATGCCGATAGATCGAGATCGGGTCGCGCGTCTGGCCCGTCGCGTCGGGCCGGTCGGAGTTGCCCGCGTGGTGACGCATGTGGACGTAGGCGTACATGGTCTGCGGCACGCCGTTCTCCAGGGTCAGCGCGAACTCGGTGATCCGGTTCATGAGCCTGGAGGTGAAGAACGGGTTGTGGATGAAGTTGTGGCTGACCGAATCCTGGTTCCAGCCGATGGCGAAGGCGTAGAGGCCCGCCCCCGCGAGCCGCGCCGTCCAGCTGAGCTGCGGCCAGGCGACGAAGAAGGCGACCAGCGCCGCAAGGTGGGCATAGACCAGGATCGCGGGCACGGCGTCCCAGGCGCTGTAGCGGAAGATCCGCCCGCCCTTTCGCTCCCGTGATGTCCTCAGCGCCGGCATGTCCCTGATCCCGTCCGATCCCCTCTAAGCTGCGAACGCCATCGAGACATTCAAGCCCCCGAAGGCAAAAGCATTGACCAAAGCGTGCCGCGCCTTGATCGGCCGCACCTGGCCGACCACCACGTCCACGTCGCACTCCGGGTCGGCCTCGCTGTAGTTCAGCACCGGCGGGGCCAGCCCGGCCTTCAGGGCCTGCAGCGCGATCACCGTCTGCAGGGCGGCCGAGCCGCCGATCAGGTGGCCGTGGGCGCTCTTGGTGGCGATCACCGGATGGCGCTTGGCCTTGTCGCCGAACACCGCGTGGATGGAGGCCGCCTCGTTCTTGTCGTTGAGCGGGGTGCCGGTCCCATGGGCGGAGATCAGGACTTCCTCGAACTCGGCGAGGCCGCCGTTGGCCACCGCCTGGCGCATGGCCCCGCTGGTCCCCTCCAGCGACGGCTGGGTGATGTGGAAGGCGTCGGAGGTCATGCCGGCCCCCAGGTATTCGCCGAGGATCTCTGCGCCGCGGGCCTTGGCGTGGTCCATGTCTTCCAGGATCAGCACCGCGCCGCCGTCGCCCATGACCATGCCGTCGCGGTCCTTGGAGAACGGCCGGCAGGTGGTTGCGGCCAGCGCCTGGATGGCCGTCCAGCCGGACATGCCGCCGGGCGTGGCGATGGCTTCCGATCCGCCGACGATGGCGATGTCGGCGAGGCCGGTCTGGATCAGGCCCGCGCCCTGCACGATGGCGTGGGCCGACGAGGCGCAGGCGCTGGAGGTGGCGAACACCGGCCCGTGGACGCCGAACTGCATGGCCACCGCGCTCGCCGCGCCCGAGACCATGACCTTCGGCACGGTCGCCGGATGCATGCGCTGCGCCTTCAGCCCGTAGTAGCGCTCGTAGCACTTCTCCATGGTCTCCTGCCCGCCCTGGCCGTGGCCGAGCACGATGGCGGTGCGCTGCGACAGCGCCGGATGGTCGATCAGGCCAGCCGCCTCCACGGCCTCGTAGGCCGCGCAGAGCCCGAGCAGGGCGAAGCGGTCCAGCATGCCGGAGACCTTGCGGCCGAAGCGCGCCTCCAGCGCCGCCTCGAAACCGTCCGCCGTCAGCGCCGCAGGCAAGGTGACCGGCTCGGGCGCATGCTGGCCGCCGTCGAACAGGTGCGCGACGATGCCCGACCGGCCCTCGCGCGCGGCGTCCCAGTTGGCCCGGGCGGTGGCGCCCAGGGCGGAGACCGCGCCCAGTCCGGTGATGGCGATGCGTCGGACCATCAGGCCGTCGCCTCCGCGTTGATGCGCGACAGCAGGTAGTCGACCATCTCGCCCAGGGTGGTCATCTGGGGCATGTCGCCCTCCTCGATGACCACGCCGTACTTCTCCTCCAGCTCGAACAGCATCGAGATCACGTCCAGCGAGGAGATCCCGAGGTCTTCCAGCGTCGCCTCGCGGGTGAGCTTCTCGCGATCGATGATGGCTTCCTTGGCGATCAGGTCGAGGAGCTCGGATTCAGTGGCTTTCATGTCGCGTGTCCTGCGGGGGACCAATAGATAGTGCCTGTAGAGGCGGCGAAAATGGTGCGGCTGGCGGACGGCGGGCTGGACCGCGGTTCGCCGGGGATTCCGGAGCAGCTCATGCCTTGGCCTCCCCGTCGCCCAGCAGCCAGACGCCGGCGAGGATCGTCGCCCCGCCGATCAGCTCCGCCAGGGTGACCGGCTCGGCGAGCACCGTCCAGCCCAGGCCGATGACCAGCACATAGCCGAGCGCCGTCATCGGGAAGGCCGCGCTGAGGGTCAGGTTCGACAGCACCACCATCCAGACCGCCAGCGTCACGATCTCGCAGCCGATCCAGGCCTGCACCCACGGCGTGCGGATCGCCGCGGCGAGCCAGCCGAGGCCGAACTCGCGCCCCGCCAGCGCCTGGGCGGTGCGCTCGGCCAGGTACTGGTTGACCAGCGCCATCAGCGGCATGGCCAGCCACACCAGCGGCTTGGCGGCGCGGGCGCGCCCGAGGACGGTGGCGGTCATGCGGCCCCCCGTTGCGGCACGGGATCGTCGGCCAGCAAAGGCGCGGCCCATTGCAGCGCGCGGTTCACCAGCGGCCGGCGGTGGCGGAAGTACATGTCCGCGCCGATCAGCCGGCTGCCGAGCCGCAGCTTGTTCTCATAGGCCGCCTGGCCGCTCTGGTAGCGCTTGAGGCCGCGCTCCAGGCACAGCCGCACGTTGGTGAACCAGCTGACGAAATAGAGGTTGAGCGCCGGCCCGCGCGCGCTCTCCATGCAGAAGAACTTGTCGAGCAGCGTCGTCCCGTCCTGGAGCAGCAGGTTGAAGCCGATGAGCTCATCCCCCGCCCAATAGACGACGCAGATCGCCCGCCCCCGCAGGCGGGCCAGGACCCCGGTGAAGTAGGCGGCGGTGAGCTCCTCGAACTGCAGGTCCGAGCGCTCGCGGGTCTGCCGGTAGAGCTCGAGGATGCGGGGCTCGAGGCCGGTTAGGTCCTGCACAACCTCGATGCGCAGCTCGTCCAGCGCCTTCAGCTTGCGGCGCATGTCCTTGCGGGTGGCGTGGGAGAGCGTGGCGAAATAGCCGTCGAGGTCGGGGAAATCGATGGCCAGCTCCGCGCTCGGCAT
>JAQGIX010000081.1 GCA_028290925.1 Phenylobacterium sp.
TTCAAGCAGGCCGAGGACCTGCTCACTGACCACAAGTCGCGGGAGGGGCAATCACCGAGCGGGGGCAGCCCGAGGGTCGCCGCGCTGGCGCTGAGGCTGAACCATGCCTGGGGTCTGAGCCTGATCACCGAGGGCCGCTATGATGCGGCCGAAGCCCGGCTGCGGCGGGCGCGTGACGCCGCGCCGGCCGAGCCGCGCGTCCACGCCGACCTCGGCGCGGCCCTGATGCTGCAGGACGGGCGGGCGGCGGACGCCGAACTGGTGCTTCGCCAGGCGCTAGCGCTCGATCCCGGCCACGTCGAGGCCCTGGCCAACCTCGGTGTCGCCGTGCGCAAGCTGGGGCGCGATGCGGAGGCCGAGGCGGCGTTCCGCCAGGCGCTGGCGCTCGATCCGGAAAATCCCGGTGCCCTGCGCAACCTCTGCAACGTGCTCAAGAGCCACGACCAAATCGCCGAGGCCAAGGCCTGCTACCTGGCGGCCTCGCGGGTCGACGGCACGCTGTCGGCGGCCATGCAGGTGCACCTGATGGTGAGCACCTTCCCCAGGTCGTGGGAGCAGATCCTCCAGGAGCGAGCCGACTACCAGGAGGAGCTCGCGCGGTTCCGATCCAGCCCCGTGACCTACAGGTTCGACACCGAGCCGACCAATCTCCCCTGGTTCCCGCTGTCGTACCATGGGCTCGACGACCGGTTGCTCCTCGAGCAGACCAGCGCCGTCCTGCGAGAGAAGAACCCCGGCCTCGATTACCACTCGCCGAGGCTTCGCGACTGGCGGCCGCCGCCGGGCGGAGGGACTGCAGGGCGCAGGATCAAGGTCGCCTTCATCTCGCAATTCTTCTACGACCACGTCATCGGGAAGCTGAACCGGGGCTTGATCGAGAACCTCGACCGCAGCCGGTTCGAGGTCGTGCTCGTCCACCTCCGCGACAGCAAGCCGGACGCCTATCGCGCCGAACTGGATCGCGCCGCAGACGCGTCGATCAGCCTGGGCGCATCCCTGGACGACCAGCGCCGGCAGATGGAAGCGCTGGCGCCGGACGTGGCCTTCTTCGCGGATATCGGCATGTCGGGCGGTTCCTACTATCTCGCCCACTCGCGGTTGGCCCCGGTGCAGGCCACCAGCTGGGGCCACCCGAACACCACCGGCATCGACACGGTGGACTATTTCGTGTCGTCCGCCTCGATGGAGCCGGTCGACGGCCCGGCCGCCTACGTGGAGCGGCTGGCGCTGCTGACCCGGCTGATCTGCTACCCGGCGCCGAGGATCGGCGATGCGTCGCTGTCGCGGGCGGACCTCGGCCTGCCGGCGACCGGCGTCCTCTACGGATGCCCCCAGTCCCTGTTCAAGATCCACCCGGAGTTCGACCAAGTGCTGGCGGACATCGCCCAAGGCGATCCCGATGGACACCTCGTGCTGCTCGATCCGCCCAAACCCCACTGGGGCGAGATCCTCAAGAGGCGTTGGCGCGCGCATCACCCGGAGCTGCTGGAGCGGGTCCGGTTCGTGCCGCGCATGACCACCGATCGCTTCGTCGCCCACCTCGGCCTGATCGACGTGCTGCTGGATCCGATCCACTTCGGTAGCGGCAACACCTTCCTCGAGCCGATGCTTCACGGAACGCCCGTGGTGACCTGGCCGGGCCGCTTCGCCCGCGGTCGCATCGTCGCCGCCGCCTACCGGCAGATGGGAATCGAGGACGCGCCGATCGCCGAGCGGCTGGAGGACTATGCGCCGCTGGCCGTGGCGCTGGGCAAGGACGCGGCGCGGCGGAGCCGGCTGCGGGCCGTCCTGCGGGACGCCGCGCAAACGGAGCTGTTCGACGACCTGAAGGCGGTGCGGGACTTCGAGACCTTCCTCACAGCCGCCGTGGACGCGGCCGGCCGCGGCGAGCGGCTGGCCAGCGGCTGGCGCGCGGACCAGGCGACGGCATGAGCCAAGCTGATTTCGTCGAGGCGACCTGCCCGGTCTGCGCCCATACGGTCGCGGCCCCCTTCTTCGACGGCGGCGCGCAGCCATTGGCGACCCTCGGCTGGCCGGCCTCGAAGGCCGAAGCCCAAGGCATGGCGCGGCATCCGCACGACTTCGTCCAGTGTCCGCGCTGCACCCACGTCTGGAACCATAGTTTCCGCTACGACGCCGTGCCCTACCGCGACGCGCCGTTCCGGATGTTCAACAACGGCGTGATCTGGAAGGGCCACCTGGCGGAGAGCTGCGAGCTGCTGGTCCGCCGGATGCCGCCCAATCCCGTCCTGGTGGAAATCGGCTGCGGCGAGGGTCACTTCCTGCGGGCGCTGGCCGGCGCCTGCGGCGGCGAGGGCCGCATCCTCGGTTTCGATCCCAGCTCGCACCCGGAGACCGGGCAGGGCTTCGAGTTCCACGCCCGGCTGTTCGATCCGCTGGCCGACACGCCGCGCTTCGCGCCCGACGCGGTGGTGATCCGCCACGTGCTGGAACACCTCGCCGACCCGGCGGCCCTGCTCGAGAAGCTGGCCTGGGGCGCGTCCCAGGTGGACAAGCCGGTCTGGCTGTTCGCGGAAAGTCCCTGCATCGACCGGGCGTTCGCCACCGGGCGGCTGGCCGACTTCTTCTACGAACACGTCTCGCACTTCACCACCGACAGCTTCCGCACCCTGATGGCCCGCGCCGGCGACGTTTTCGAGCTCGCCCACGGCTACGACGGCGAGGTTGTCTATGCGCTGGTCCGGCTGGGCGTGCCGGCCGCCGCCCAGGCCCGCGCGGCGGAGGCGCAGGCGTTCCGGCGGCGGAGCGACGAGAGCCGCCGCGAGATCGGCCGCCAGCTCGACGCCCTGGCCGCCGGCGGCGAGCCGACCGCGATCTGGGGCGGCACCGG